>DASRSR010000063.1:0-6953 GCA_035656355.1 Edaphobacter sp. | reverse complement strand
TGGGAAAGAGATCCATTTTTCCGCCGTTGAAGGCTTGCTGCTCCGCTCCATAGTTATGGCTCTGATCCGCAGTTCCAGCCTGATTCCGGTCCAAACGAAATGGGTTCGTGCGTCCCAATTCATTCCCGGCATTTAGAAAGTTCGGATTCTGTTTCAGCAGCTTCTCTGTGTACCCATCTATCTTCGGTGTTCCCGGTAGTGCCGTAAATTTGGGATCGCCCTTCGGGTTGAGCGCATGGGGATAGGTACCGAAGTAGTGGTCAAATGAGACATTCTCTTGATAGATCACGACGATATGGCGAATTTGTTTTTTAGCAACGTCGAGATCCGACGCATGGACAGATGCCGCCGTCAGTATTCCCACTAGCCCAACCCATGTTCCGCGGCGCATCCACTCCATCCACTTCATATAGTCTCCATCTAACATTTTCTATGATTTGATTGGTGGCGCGACATTGCGCTCACCTAGATTTGAATCGTCATCGCTAATTGTAGTTTGTAATACGATATATCGCACTCGCCCAACTGCTCCGTGCATTAGTTGACCATCGTCGCGTTACTTCGTCCAACAGCTTCAGCGAGGATCAACTCAGCAACACGTCTACGAATGTCATCGCGAATGGTTCGGACCTCATCCAATGGTCGTCCCTTCGGATCAGCAAGAGGCCAATCATCTCGGCGCAATCCTGGCACATAGGGGCATTTATCGCCGCAACCCATCGTCACAAGAAGCTTGGCTTCTCGCGCCAACTCTTCTGTGAGCTTCTGAGGTCTGGCGTTGCTGAGGTCGATGTCGATTTCCTGCATGACCTCCATTACTTCAGGATGTATTCGGAGGCCGGGTTCGGTTCCTGCGGAAATTGCTTGCGCTTTATCGGGATCGGCAAAGTGGTTGAAGAAAGCCGCTGCCATCTGTGAACGACCGGCATTATGAACACAGGCAAAAATTACCTTATACATTTGTCTCCTTAATTCTAGTGCGGCGTAAGAACGTCCTTTGAAGCGGCATTTACAGCGCTGGAGCTCTTTACGAGCAGCAGGCAGGAGAGGCAGCGACACCCGGCTTGATGGCATATACCTTCACGCTCGCCGCCGCGGCGTTGACGTCGTAATCTGAAAGGAGTGTCTTCAGTTCCTGGTGCAGCGAAACGGATGCGTCCGGTAGCGGAGCGCAGCACGATCCCTCAATGACTTGCAGCGAATTGGCAGAATCCATGCCGGGTGAGCAGCAGCCCGTTTGATTCTCTACCTTGGCGTAAGCGTTGAGGTCAGCGCCACTATCCACAATCTGAACATGCTCAAAGCCAGCCGCAAGCAAACCGTTTCGATAGTCCTCAATCTTGATCGCGCCAGCTATACATCCAACATAGGCGGCCATACTTTGAGCGACAGCTTCCGGAAGTTCATACTTCAGCGCGATATCGCTTACAGCAACACGGCCACCTGGCTTGAGAACGCGGGCGATCTCACGAAAGACAGCAGGCTTGTCAGGAGCAAGGTTGAGGACGCAGTTTGAGATGATGCAATCGACCGAAGCATCGGGAAGTGGAATCTGGTCGATGGTGGATTGGTAAAACTCAACGTTAGTATAGCCGCCGGCCTTTGCGTTTACCCGTGCCCTTTCGATCATGCCTGGGGTCATGTCAATGCCGATGGCGCGACCTTCCAGCCCAACCATCTTCGATGCAAGAAATACATCGAGTCCACCGCCCGAGCCCAGGTCCACTACCACCTCTCCACGCTTGATATGAGCTGTCGCCGTGGGATTGCCGCAGGACAAACCCATATTGGCTTCCGCCGGAATGGAGGTCAACTCCTCGGCGGTATAGCCGAATGCCTCCGCTACTGCTTTTACCCCTGCATGATCGCTCGATAAAGTGCTTTCCGCGACAGCTCCGTATTTCGATCGGACCGACTCAAGTATTTGCTCTGCCATTTTCGCCTCCGCAAACATATTTGCAAAGACGACTATATCCCTTGCCAACACATTCGTCAATGCGTATAAGTTAACTCATGGCAGCGAAATCTCCGCAGTTCAATATGGAACGGTTCTTTCAGGCTTTGGGCGACAGCACCCGACTTCGTCTGCTCAATCTCATGGGTGACCAGGAAGTTTGCGTTTGCTACTTCGTAGAGATTCTGGAGCAGTTCCAGCCCAAAATATCTCGGCATCTGGCATATCTTCGCCGTGCAGGCATCGTCGAAGCTCGACGCGAAGGCAAGTGGATGCACTATCGCATCGTCATGCCACCGAACATCGGCGCCGCCCAGGTTCTCCGGCAAACGCTTGCATGGATGAAAGAGGAGCGTGCGATGCAGGCTGACCGGGCACGCCTCTCGAAGGCTTGCTGTAGTCCTGCAAAGTTTGCTGCTCTTCAAGGCGCGCCTCTCCCCGTCCCCATCGATCTCCCCATCGCACCAGAAGCCAAATAGCTATGTCCACTACACCTTATACGCAGGGCCAGATTTGCGCTCCACTTCCACGGAAGAAGCTCTCTTTCCTCGATCGCTTTCTTACTCTATGGATTTTCCTCGCGATGGCAATCGGAGTCGGAATCGGCCACTTCATTCCGGCGTCCGCTGGCTTCGTTAATCGCTTCCAAACCGGAACTACCAATATCCCCATTGCAATCGGGCTCATCATCATGATGTTTCCGCCGTTGGCGAAAGTCCGTTACGAGAAGTTGGGAGAGGTCTTCCGCAACAAGCGTGTCCTCGGCCTATCACTGGTACAGAACTGGATCATCGGGCCAGTTCTGATGTTCCTGCTCGCTATCGTGTTTCTTCACGGCGAGCCCGCCTACATGCGCGGCCTGATCCTGATTGGCATTGCGCGGTGCATCGCGATGGTCCTGGTCTGGAATGAACTGGCGGAGGGAGACACAGATTATGTTGCCGGCCTTGTCGCTATCAATAGCGTATTTCAAGTCCTCTTCTACAGCCTCTATGCCTGGGCATTCCTGACGGTGCTTCCGAAGTGGTTTGGCCTTGAGGGGAGTGTCGTCCAGATTGGCATTGGCCAGATTGCGAAGAGCGTCGGTCTCTATCTCGGGGTTCCGTTTGTTGCTGGCTTCCTCACGCGCTTCGTTCTCATTCGGTTGAAGGGAGAGAAATGGTATCGGACACGTTTTATCCCGCGTGTGAGTCCGCTGACTCTAATTGCGCTGCTGTTTACAATCCTGGTGATGTTCTCTCTCAAGGGTGATCTCATTGTTCGATTGCCTTTAGATGTCGTTCGCATCGCCATCCCGCTGGTTGTCTACTTCCTCATCATGTTCCTGGTGAGCTTCTGGATGGGGAAGCGGCTGGGTGCGAACTACGCGCAATCGGCAACGCTCTCCTTCACTGCGGCGGGTAACAATTTTGAGTTAGCGATTGCGGTGTCGGTCGCGGTTTTCGGCCTGAACTCTGGTGAGGCGTTCGTCGGCGTGGTGGGACCGTTGATAGAAGTTCCGGCACTCATCGGACTTGTCAACGTTGCCTTCTGGATACAGAAGCGTTACTTTGCCTCTGCCAGTAAAGCCTTTGAAGTCCATCCAATCGAGGACGCTCCTTGACCTGACAACTTCAGAGAGAATATCCGACCGCCATATCGTTGGCTTGCGACTTACCAACGCCATGTTCGATGCTCAGTGGAATATTATGTGCCTTTCCGATTTCGACCGCTGAGGTCTTATTCACGTCATGGCTAAGACCAGGGATAAGCGACGCCATATCATTGGTATAGATCTGCGCGTCATGCGACGCGCGGGATATGGAAACATAGGCAAAGCGGCTGTTTATCAGATCAGGGTGGACGTTTGTGTCGATGTTGACAATCACCCGCTCGGCAGTCAGTCCTTGTGAACTGTGCGAAGTCACGGCATAGCCGTGGTCGAAATGGCGCATCCGGTTCGCATCGAAGGAAACAATCTTGTCGCTATCCATGCGGACGGCGATCAACCCGTCTTTTCCAATCTGTTCCACGGTACCGAGATGACGGTTGGCGACACCAAGCTCACGGTTCACCGCGGTGAACTGGAGGCGGTCGCCGAGGGCAAATCCAAGTTCCAACTCCCGGTACGCATTGATGCCTTTGAGGCGATGCGGATTGTAGATAATCTGTTCACCGCTGTTTTTCTCGACCGTTAGAAGGTTTTCAGTAGGGTCGGTTGCGATGACGCGGGCATAGCTGCCAGCCTCAATGCCTAATGCTTTGCTTCCCACGGAATATCGCAGAACGTCGCCTGCCTCATACCTGGATGCCCAGTTTCGGTCCGCCCCGGTCATGTCCTGTCGCGGCACCAACACGCGGATGATTACGTCATCATAATTCAACACGCCTTTGGATTTGAGGTCCTGCCGTACTGCCTGATTCAACTCCCTGCGGGACGCATTGTCGGGTGAAACGATAAGGGTATTGGCCGGGTCTGCCGCATATGCCCTCGCAATTGCATTAACGCGCTCGACAGGATTTGCAATTTCGCTAATACGCCCTTGCTGCTGAAGCATGGCGATTCCAAGGGCGGTTTCGTCACGAGCGAAATATTCGACGACCTGCTTCAACTCAGGATCTTTTTGTCTGACGATGTGATCGAGTCGAGCGGTGTGCATTCCGGCTTCCTGCAATTGCTCGAAAGGGCGTCCTGCCTCCACGCCCTGATGCTGGCGCGTGTCGCCAATGAGCAGGACGCGATCCTGCGGTCCCATTCGATCGAGGAAGTCCTGCATCTGCCGAGTGCTGGCAAGACTCGACTCATCGACGAAATATAAGGTCTTTTGTCCCGCATCTTGCTGTGGAACGCGTGCAAGAAACCCTTGTAATGTACCGGCGGCCACACCTGTGTCGTGTAGCTGCTGAGCGGCGCGTGAAGTGGGGGCCACGCCCGCAACTTCATATCCCTTTGTCTGGGCGGCTTCACGGATCGCGGACAGGGCTGTCGTTTTTCCCGTTCCGGCAAGTCCCTGCAGCCCCTGAACCTTATCGGGAGAAATGAGCACGTCCTCCATGACAGTTCGCTGGGCCTTATTAAGGTGAGCATTCGCGTCTGCGGCATGGATCGCTTCGCCGATGGGCATAATCGGCGCAAGCTGGTTTTGCCCCTCCCGCATCAAACAAACAATCTGGTGTTCCTGAGCAATGGTCTGCCGCGTTGTGAAATGGCGGCTGGAGTCATGCTGATTTGGCAGCATTAACTGAAATTCTCCGGCGTGATGCCTGGCTTCAAAGTTCCTCCGCACGTCGGGATATGTGATCTCGCCCATGCCCCGCCGAAGCGCATCACGGTAAAGCAACCGTTCATCGGTGACGGCTTCGCGCTCGAAGTTTCTATCGCGGGCGAAGGTCACGGCCTCCTGCGCGCGGCGGTCACGATTGGGTTGTGATCTGATGTGCTGCAGAGCCCGTTCCTGCGCGGCTGCGAATACCCGGTCTGCCTGATCGCCGAACTGCGCGGCGAGAGCACGGTGCGCCATGAGTACATCCCGGTCGGAGGCGATTGCTTTCTTATCGCGGGTGGCATGAGCGGCGATCTGTGCCGCTTCCGGACCAACGAAGCCATTGCGTTCGAGATGCTCACGAATCTGTTGGCTACGTGGACTGGAAGCGTCGAGATACTCCTGGGTATATCCCTTGATCTCGGGCGCGCCGCTTCTTCCCGGTGTTATCTCATATCCAAGTTGCGATAGCCGGTACATCAGCTCAGATTGATAAACGGCAGTCGCAAACTGCTGGGACTGGAAGAGACTCTGCGGTTGCACGGCGCGATATTGGCCGTTCTCCCGCTCTGTCATATTAAAGATAACGGCATGGGTATGGAGCTGTGGCGCAGCATAACCGTCCACAGGACGGGCAGTATCGTGCTCGAATTTTGCGGCAACGAATCTTCCTGTTGGTTCTGCCGGGTTGTTACCGCCGATCCGGGCCTGCGTGTACTTCTCCAGTTCCGTAAGCGCGACATTGACAGCTTCTCGGTGGGCCTCCCGCACCCGGTCATCGCCGCCGACAAGAGCCGTCAGCGACACCGATTTGGGCGCGGAGAAAGTCGCATCCCAACCGGCGCGGTGCTCCATCGGAGAAACGCTCTTGCCGTCCGCGGTGTGGTATTCCTTCGCTGGGCGGTGCCGGACCAACTGCTCTTCGGTATTGGGATGCTGGCCCTGGCTGAGCCGTGCGAAATCCTGCGCGGACACCGCTCCGGCCAAGCCAAACTGGTCCGCCAATCTACCCTGCCATTCGCCAACCGCAGCGCCTTTTTGGCTCCAGTAGTTCTGTTCTCTGGCGGTGAATTCTTTGGCGTGGTAGGTTTGGGCCTGCCCGGCATTCAACGGTTTCGAGATGGTCAGCATACATGACCTCAAATCTGCGGACTGTGCCAGAGTTCGCCTTGGCGGCCTACGCTCTGCTCCACTTTTTCTGGCTCTGTGGGCAATGGCGCATCAACTTTACCCAGAGGTAAAGGAGGCTGGATTACAGGTGGCCTTTCGCCCTCACTAGCCTCCTGTTTCGGCTTCCGGTGGATATAGTCGTTGACCAGGCGCTCTACAAATTTCGGCTGCGACGCAGGCACATCTATATAGGGAAAGGAAAAGCGGGCAACATGGTTTCCATATTTAAGAAAAGCCCGCAAATTCTCCAATCCACTGATCTCGGAATCGAGAACCAGCGGCTCGACCTGCCGATCGATGGAAAAATTGCGGCCATCGCGGGAGCCGTCAAAATGGGTCTCGCGCATCCGTTCGATTTCAACCTTGCCGATGGCTTTACTGACCCACTCGGCGGCGTTTGGTTCGGTTGTCTTCAGAAAGATTTTGGTGGCTGGCTGAGAGAGCATGACCTCGGCCAAATGGCCATAGATCACCTCAAGCTGGGCCTTGCCCTGGAACCCCAGCACAATTGGATTCTTTGATTTACGGTTCTCAGTAATAGCTGTATGGAGCTGGGGAAGCTTCTGCAAGGACGCCAATTCATCCAG
>DASRSR010000062.1:0-19227 GCA_035656355.1 Edaphobacter sp. | reverse complement strand
AGTCGCACCGGAGAACAATCCTATCTCGCGCAGCACCGACGACAGAGGTTTCACCACGATCTCTTCTGGCGCCAGCAAATCGTCAACTACCAAACCATAGCGGCAGCCTTCTGCTTCTAGGACTGCAAGATAAAATCCATGCGTTTCGCTGCTATATCGGCTTTCCAACCCTAATAGCCGGTCCAGCCATACCATTGGAAGCAGACGTTCCCGCAGACGATAAAGGTCCGCTTCCCCAATTCTTTCAACCGCCCGCGCGGCATCGCGCTGGGGGACATAGACCAGTTCGACCAACGCGGTCTGTGGCAGCGCAAAGCTCTGCCCTCCGCTGCGCACCACCAGCGCCGGAACAATCGCGAGGGTTAAGGGCACACGCAAACGCAAGGTTGTGCCTACGCCGATCTTCGACTCCAACTCAACACTGCCGCCAACTTTTTCTACGTTGGCGCGTACAACATCCATGCCGACGCCACGACCGGAGACGTTCGTCACTGCCGCTGCCGTCGAAAAGCCAGGCAGAAAGATAAGCTGCAGCGCCTCTCGTTCCGACATCGCCGCTGCCTGCTCTGGCGTCACCAGATTGCGTTCAATCGCCTTTGCCAGAACGCGCTCAATACTGATACCGCCACCATCGTCGGCCACCTCAATCAATACTGATCCGCTCTGGTGAAACGCGCGCAGAAGAATGCACCCCTCAGCCGGCTTGCCTGCAAGAACGCGAACGTGCGGTGGCTCAATGCCGTGATCGACTGCATTCCTCACCGCATGAGTCAATGGGTCTTTTATCGCTTCAAGCAAACTCTTATCGAGGCCGGTCTCCTGCCCGCTAAATTCAATC
Organism: Edaphobacter sp.; assembly: GCA_035656355.1. Lineage (GTDB taxonomy): Bacteria > Acidobacteriota > Terriglobia > Terriglobales > Acidobacteriaceae > Edaphobacter. The sequence continues at coordinate 18,389 of DASRSR010000062.1, read as the reverse complement.
CTTACCTCTCGTTTGCAAGTCCGCGCCAGGTCACGCACAAGACGTGGGAATTTCCCAAACAGATTGCCGACCGGCTGCATCCGCGCCCGCATTACCGTCTCACGAAGATCTGCGGTTACGCTATCCAAACGTCGCGCCAGCTCAGGAAAGCTTGCCGCTTCCATGTTGCTCTGCAATATCTGGTTGCGCGTCAGCACCAACTCGCCCACCAGGTTCATCATGCGGTTCAGCACGTCAACATCGATACGCAATGTTTTGTCCTGATCGCCAGTGGCAGACATCCTGGCGGCAATCTCAGTGTGGGCTTCCGTATTTTCTGCTGCATGTTTGTGTGACAGGTCAGACACTTCCAGCGACGGTGCTGACTGCCCATTCAGAACCATGAGTTCGGCGATCAGCTCACTATCTTCATCATCGACACGTGTGCCTTCACCGCCTGTCTCTTCGATAACTGCAAGGATGGCCCGGAGTCTGTCGAGCAGATGCAGGAGACCGCTAATCAACTCCGAAGTAACAGCCAGCTTGCCGTCCCGCAACGAGACCAGCAGGTGTTCTCCTATGTGCGCCAGCTTTTCCAAACGGTCGAAGCCAAGAAATCCGGTCGTACCCTTGATCGTGTGTACCGAACGAAAGATGTCTCCCACCAGTTCCGTTCCATCGGGTCGCACCTCAAGCTCAGTCAGGCACCGTTCCATGCGGTCCAATCCTTCCTGGCTTTCGGCGATAAATTCTCTCGTCAGATCGTCCACATCTTGTTTATCGGATATTGGACTGAAACCATTAGCGGCACTCGACTTGCCACAAACCAGGAACTCCCGGTAGCCTCACCACATCATGTCGCCAATCTCCACCAGCGAACTTTCTCCGTTGCAAATCGAACAGCTTGAGCAACGGGCTACCGCCGCCGCAGAAAATGCCTATGCGCCTTATAGTCACTTCCGTGTCGGCGCAGCAGTCCTGCTGGACAATGGTGCCATTGTTACCGGCTGCAACGTTGAGAACGCTTCTTACCGGCTCACCACCTGTGCGGAGCAGGCCGCCATTGCCACAGCAGTGGGGCAGCACGGTCCTGCCATTCGTATCCGCGCCATTGCGGTTGCTAACCTGAACAAAATGGCCAGCCAACCCTGCGGCGCTTGCCGTCAAACTATACTCGAGTTCAGCACCCCAGACACTTCAATCTTCTTCCCTCGGCAGGATGGAAAGTTTGACCGCGCTTCAATCGCTGATCTTTTACCTGCTGCCTTTCTTCTGAAGAAAAATTCATGACCCAACCGATCCATCCTATCGACGTCATTCTGCACAAACGCGACGGCATTCCCCTTACCGACGCCGAAATTGAAGCATTTATCCGCGCCGTCGTCGATCGCACATCCGAAAAGCAACTCGTAACCGACGCCCAGATCGCCAGTTTCCTGATGGCCATCTTTCAACGTGGCCTCGATGACCGCGAACTCGCCACGCTGACGACTGCCATGCGCTTTTCTGGCGAAACCTTCGATGCTGCCCCCCTCCAAACTTTCACAGTAGACAAGCACTCCACCGGCGGAGTAGGCGATAAGACATCGCTGCTTATCGCGCCCGTGCTTGCCGCAGCAGGGCTTGCCTCACCTACGGCGGCTGGAATGCCCGGCATCTGCGTTCCCATGATCAGCGGCCGCAGTCTCGGCCATACCGGCGGCACACTGGACAAGCTCGAGACAATCCCCAGTTTCAACACACAGCTTGACCTCGCTCAGTTTGCCGATGTTCTAAAGAGTTGTGGTGCTGCGCTTATCGGACAGACACCGCGGATCGTTCCCGCTGACCGTATCCTCTACGCTCTGCGCGATCACACGGGAACGGTGGAATCACCCTTTCTCATCTGCGCCAGCATCATGAGCAAAAAACTCGCCGAGAGCCTCAATGCTCTTGTCCTTGACGTAAAAACTGGTAGCGGCGCCTTTATGCCCAGCTATGAACAATCGAAATTTTTAGCTGAACTAATGGTGCGCACTGGCGAAGCCGCTGGCACTCGCACCGCGGCTCTCCTTACCTCCATGGACGAACCTCTCGGCCGCTTCTCCGGTAACTGGGTTGAGGTTTGGGAATGCGTCGAAATTATGCAAGGCAAGCGCCATCCAATGTCTGCCGATCTCATCGATCTTTCTAACGCGCTGTCGGGCTGGATGCTCTATTTTGCTGGCCATACTTCCACTCCAGAAGAAGGCGCAACATTGGCTAACGAAATCCTGACCAGCGGTGCCGCATATAAAGCGTGGCTAAAGATTGTCGCAACACAGGGAGGCGATACCACTATCTTCGACGATCCCGCAGCCTTCCATAAACCTAAAGCCAGATGCACGATTAGGGCCTCACAGGACGGTTATCTTGCATCGATGGACTGCAAGCAGGTTGGCTGGGCCGTTCAGCGCCTCGGCGCAGGGCGCGCCAAACCCGGTGATCCAGTCAGCGCTCATGCCGGAATTGAAATGCACGCCCAACTGGGCAGCAAGATCAATAAAGATCAGCCGCTTGTCACCTTGTTCAGCGAGGATACTTCCCTTCTGAGCGAACCCGAATCTATGCTGCGCGAGATGCTGGCGATCTCCGATGCACCCCCCGAACCGAAGCCACTCATCCGCGAAATCATTACCGCTCAATCGCTTTAGCAATAATCCACATACCCGGTATTTGCACAGTCCAGGACAACGGTTCAGTATTAAATACGTCTAAGGAATATGGCGCGAGTAATTCAATTTGCGATTGTCGTACTCTGCCTGGTCTGCATCCTCGCTATTCTCATCGCGCCGCTTGCAGATCTTCCAGCGACAAATCTGCGCTCTTACCAGATGGCCGTTGTCCTTATCTGGGGTTTGATTGCAGGTGCCCTGTCCATTGTTTTCTCCGGGCTGAAGTCGTTCTCGCTTCTTTGGCTGGCAGCGCCTTTTTCAGCACATCGAATAGTTGGACGGCTCTCCGTGCCGTCCAAAAGCTACAGCGTCCTAAGGTGCTGATGCTCCTCTTCGCTTTGTGAACTTCCCTTCTGCTTCGGCAGAGTACGAATCGGGTAACTCAAGTTAACCGTAAGACTCATAGGGGACCAGGTGAAGACATCGGAAGTACTCCACGCATGGGCGGGCATTTTGACAGGTCGCCGTCCATCTTTATCCATCGAAATTACCAAGGAATGCCCTCTTCGTTGTCCGGGATGCTATGCCTTTGACGACGCCCACCTGGGCGGTGATGGGACAACTCTTCGTCAGTTGTCTGACTATAAGGAAGACGCTCTGGTAAAAGGTGTCCTTCAACTGGTCGATCAGCACAAGCCACTCCACGTCTCGCTCGTCGGCGGCGATCCACTGGTTCGCTATCGAGAGTTGGAGAAGATACTGCCCGAACTCGACCGTCGCGGCGTCCACACCCAGATCGTCACCAGCGCCTTTCGCCCGATTCCCAAACACTGGGCCAACCTCGAACGGTTCAATCTGGTGGTCTCAATCGATGGCCTTCAGCCGGAGCACGACGCCCGGCGCAAGCCCGCAACCTACGAACGAATTCTTAAAAATCTGGAGGGCGCTCGCGCCACGATTCACTGCACCATCACTGGGCAAATCGCGGACAAGCCGCACTACCTTGAAGATTTTCTCCGTTTCTGGAGCGCACGTCCCGAAGCGAAGAAAGTATGGATGAGCATCTTTACCCCCCAGCGCGGAGCCGAAGGTCCGGAGATTTTGACACCCCAGGTCCGGGCCGCTGTCATCGCAGAGCTGCTGCGGCTGCGCCCCCTCTATCCCATCCTCGACATGCATGAGAGCTGTATCCGCGAATTCCAGCATCCCCCGCAGTCTCCTGAGGAATGCATCTTTGCCCGCACAACTCATACCTTCTCCGCCGACCTTAAGACGGCGATTACACCCTGTCAATTTGGTGGAAACCCGGACTGTTCGCAGTGCGGCTGTATCGCTTCCATGGGACTGGCCGCAGTTGGCCATCACAAAGTAATGGGAAATCTTACTGCTGGCAGTATATTTATGTTCTCTGATCGTATCGGCACCGGCATAAAGAACTTTTTAGAGCAACCAACGAGAGGGTCATAGCGATGAGTCGATATCTGACCGAAGAGCCAATTCACGTGCATGTAACCAGCAAAGACCTGGCGGCTGAAGTCAGTCCGCTGGAGATGGACCTTCGCAGAGAGATGGCGCGCATCGGCCGATGGATGCACCGGGCCGGATACACTCCGGGAACGGCAGGCAATCTTTCCGTGCGCCTTGACCGGCAATCGATTCTCGCCAGCCCCACCGGATGCAGCAAGTCCATGTTGAAGCCGATGGACTTTGTCATCATCGATCTGGATGGGCACAAACTCGCTGGGCTGCGGAATGTCACCAGCGAGATTGGGATGCATCTCACCGCATACCGAATGAGGCCAGACGTGCAGGCAATCGTGCATTCTCATCCGCCCATCGCGACAGCTTTCGCTGCATGCCGCAAAGCGCTCGATCAGCCAATCTGCTCAGAAATTATGATGACCACTGGTCTGGTGCCGCTGGCCAGGTATGCAACCACCGGCACTTCAGAAGTAGGAGATAGTCTAAAACCTCTGCTGCTCGATCACGATGCCATTCTCTTGGCGAACCATGGTCTCCTGACCTGCGGCGAAACCCTGATCGATGCATTTATGAAGACCGAGACCGTGGAACACTTTGCCCAGGTATGTCTGGCTGCGGAACAGATGGGCGGCGGTACCCGCCTGGAAGCTGTAGATATCGAAAAGCTAAAGCTGGCCCGGGCAAGGTATAAACGCAACATCACGAAGCCCTGTGACTTTTAGAGCGCCCATCCGCCAGCCTACAATGGAAGGCAGGATGCCCCTTGCAGACAAACGCGATCTGCTGCACGATACGCTCCGTAGCCTCGGAAGTCTTCTTGTCGCGTACTCTGGAGGAACAGATTCCGCCTATCTGGCCTATGCGGCGCATAAGGTATTAGGCGAAAAAATGCTCGCGGTAATCGCCGATAGCCCTTCTCTACCCCGAACCGAGTTAGCTGCAGCGCTGGCCTTTGCCGGCGATCTTGGAATTCCAATCCACATTCTCACTACAAACGAGCTCGAAGACCCCGCATACCAACGCAACAACAGCCAGCGCTGCTTTCATTGCAAAGATGAGCTATTTACCCGTATGGAAGCGGAACGCGAGATTCGAGGCTTTCGGCACATCGCCTATGGAATGAATTTGGACGATCGCGGCGAGTTCCGGCCTGGCCAGCAGGCCGCCGCACAGCATCACGCCGTGGCTCCTTTGGTTACTGCACAACTCAGCAAATTCGAAGTACGGCAGCTAGCCCACGATGCCGGCCTCAAACTATGGGACAAACCAGCCTCTGCCTGCCTTGCTTCTCGTATCGAATACGGCAGGCCAGTTACGCGCGAAAATCTCTCGCAGGTTGAACAAGCCGAAGACGCATTACACGCTCTCGGTTTTCAACAGGTGCGCGTTCGCCACCACGGCGATCTGGCTCGTATCGAAATTGCTCGCGATGAGTTGAGCCATGCACTTTCAATCGAAATGTTGGATCGCATCACGGCTGTTTTGCGTCCCCTTGGCTTCCTGTACATTACGGTCGACACGCAAGGCTACCGCTCCGGCAGCATGAATGATGTCCTTCCCGTCGCCTCCATCAGCCCCGCGCCGTGACACAATAACCTCATGCGCATTGCCTATCTCGATTGTTTTGCCGGTATCAGCGGCGACATGTTTCTCGGCGCTCTTGTCGATGCTGGAGTCTCGCCCCAGGTCCTTCACGATGCCGTCGCCTCGCTCAATATCGGCGCTCACCTGAAGATTGAAAAAGTGGACCGCAGCGGCATCTCATCGACCAAAGTTCATGTACTGGAAGACGCAGAGCTGGCGGAAGAGAAACATGGCCATAGTCACGATCACGCACACTCTGCCGAGCATCATCACCACCATGGACGCCACCTCGAAGCGATTCGCAAACTTATTGAATTCAGCGAATTAGAAGATGAAGTTAAACAAAAGGCTATAAAAACTTTTGAACTTCTCGGGGAGTCAGAAGCTCGCATTCACAATGTCGATGTGGAAAAAATTCATTTCCACGAAGTCGGTGCGACAGACGCTATCGTTGACATTGTCGCTGCCACCGCCGGCATTCATGCTTTGGCAGCAGACCAGTGGTTTTGTTCAGCCATCAACGTCGGCGGTGGCATGGTCGATTGCGCTCATGGACGATTCCCTGTCCCGGCCCCGGCAACCGCCGATCTATTGCGCGGGCTGCCGACTTACTCTGCCGATCCACAGATGGAACTTGTAACGCCAACCGGCGCAGCCCTCATCCGAATGCTGGCCCCCACTTTCGGACAACAGCCCGCAATGCGCATTCAGAACATTGGCTACGGTGCTGGCACCCGCAATCCAAAGGGATTTCCTAATGTTCTGCGCCTGAACATTGGCGAATCGGAATCAGCAGTACGGGACAATGCCCAGACCGTGACCGTAATCGAGACTGCCTTGGATGATCTCAATCCCCAGATCATCGCGCATGTTACCGAGCAGGCACTGCAACAGGGCGCGCTCGATGTAATGCTTACACCGGTGGTAATGAAAAAAGGACGCGCCGGAACATTGGTAACTGTTCTCTGCGATCCGGAAAACTCCGCTGCACTCGAAGGCCTTCTTCTTCGAGAGACAAGCACCCTGGGTATCCGCATTCGGCAGGAACGCCGCTCCTGCCTGCAACGCGCACATCAAACCGTCACCACAGCCTATGGAGATATACGGATCAAGATAGGGCGTCTCGCAGAAGAAGAGATGAATGCTGCGCCGGAGTTTGAGGACTGCCGAAAGGCTGCAGCAACTCACAACGTTCCGGTGAAACTGGTACTTCAATCTGCCATTGCGGCTTACCATTCGGGCAAACTGAGATGAACAAGCTTTCCCTTCTCGAACTTCTCGCGAAAGTCCAGGCTGGCTCCGTCACACCGGAGGAGGCCTCAGCTCGGCTGAGCGCGTTGCCCTTCGAAGACCTCGATTATGCGAAGATCGATCACCATCGTTTGCTGCGCAGCGGTTTGCCTGAAGTCATCTACGCGGCGGGCAAATCACCCGAACAGACAGCAGAGATATTTGCCCGCATGGCAGCGACAGGTATCGACGTTCTTGCCACCCGTGCCGACCATGCCACTGCCGCCGCCGTTCTCGCCATCACACCCTTAGCCAAGTATCACGAACAGGCACGCGCCATTACCCTGCGACAATCAAGCGCGGTCGAACCATTGGGCCATGTTGCAGTCGTGTGCGCCGGAACCAGCGATCTATATGCTGCAGAGGAAGCCGCTGTTACAGCCGAGCTTTTCGGAACGCATGTTACCCGCATCTACGACGTCGGCGTCGCCGGCATTCATCGGCTTTTAGCGCAGAGGGATCTTCTGGCCTCTGCAGATGTCGTCATCGTCTGCGCCGGAATGGAAGGAGCTCTCCCCAGCGTCGTCGGAGGCCTGGTTGGCGTTCCCGTGATTGCCGTTCCCACCTCAGTCGGATACGGTGCTTCCTTTGCCGGCGCTGCCGCACTTCTGGGTATGCTCAACTCTTGCTCGCCGAACGTATGCGTAGTGAATATCGACAATGGATTCGGCGCAGCCTATAACGCGACTCTGATCGCCCGCGCCGCGGCCAGAGCAACTGCCCCTTAGCATTGGAGTGCCCTCTTTTAGGGCCGAAGGCCCGTTTCATACCAGCCTGGGGCGCTCCAGTCTGGCCAGCTCTGCTGGCCGAGATGGAAAGCCCTAGGTCAATGCGGTCCAAAACCAGAGGGCCAAAGATCCGACATATCCTGAACCCCAACCGTAAGAAACCTGCGCAAACAACAAAGGCCGCGGAGATTCTCCGCGGCCTTTAGGTGCAAAATCCGATTCAGCTTACTGATTTACGCCACTGGCCAAAAAGCCGCCATCGACCACAAGTACATCGCCGGTAACAAACGAAGCAGCATCACTGGACAGGAAGATGGCCGAACCTATCAGTTCCTCCGTTTTACCGAACCTTCCCATCGGTGTACGCATCAGCAGCTCTTTACCGCGATCACTTTCATCGAGCAGCTTCTGATTCAGCGCCGTCCGAAAGATTCCAGGCGCGATTGCATTCACGGTAACTCCACGCGAACTCCACTCAACAGCCAGAGAACGCGTCAAAGCTGCGATCGCGGCCTTGCTCGATGCATAAGCTGCAACTTCTTTCAGCGAAACAAAGCAATTGAGCGAGGCGATATTGACGATGCGTCCATAGCCGCGCTCCAGCATGTGCTTGCCAAATATCTGGCAGGCGCGGAGCGTCCCGGTCACATTCGTATCCATAATGTCGTTCCAGGTCTCTTCCGAAACCGTCAGGGTCGGCTCACGCTTAATCTTTCCGGCACAGTTGATAAGAATATCCACTTTGCCAAACTCGTTCAGAGTCGCATTCAGCAGCTTCTCTAAAGAACCTCGGTCGCTCACGTCCGACGTAAGCCGAAGTGTCTTGCGACCTTTGGACTCAATCGACTTCGCAGCCTCTTCCACCTGTTCTGCACGGCGCGAGGTGGCTACAACATCGGCTCCAGCCTCCGCTAATCCAATGGCCATCGCCAGGCCAATTCCCGAGGTACCGCCTACAACAACGGCCACCTTTCCACTCAGGTCAAACAACGGATGTCCCATCCACTCTCCTCTTCAAAATCTTTCGTTCCGATGTTAAGGGCACGCTTCAGAGCTGTCCTGAGCGAAGCCGAAGGATGCCGTAAAGGGTTTGAAACCAAATGGGGGCTTTACCCCCTGAGGATAATGCCGCGTCCTAACGCTGAATTCGCGCCGATCCGCCGCTGGCAAAGGCTTTCACCTGTTCGAGTGTGGCCATTGTCGTATCTCCGGGGAACGTTGTCAGCAGAGCACCGTGCGCCCATCCCAACTTGATAGCCTGCTCCGGCTCTTCGCCGCTCAGAAGGCCATAGATAAATCCGGCCGCAAAGCCATCGCCGCCGCCAACGCGGTCGTAAACATCCAATTCGCAGGTAGGCGCATTCACAGCTTTCCCGTTGACCCAAGCAACTGCACTCCAGGTGTGGCGATTCGTTGTATGCACCTCGCGCAGCGTCGTGGCAACGACCTTCACGTTGGGATACCGCGACGTTACCTGCTCAATCATCGAAAGAAATACGCTGGGATCCAATTTGGATTTCGATGCAACCTCCGGCCCTTCGAATCCCAGACCTTTCTGAAGGTCCTCTTCATTGCCCACCAGCACATCGACATTCTCGACAATCTTTCCCAGCACCTCTTGCGCGCGCTTAATGCCACCAACCGTCTTCCAGAGTTTCTCGCGGTAGTTCAGGTCAAAAGAGCAAATCGCTCCAGCAGCTTTGGCAGCTTTCATTGCCTCAATCGCAAGCTCCGCTGTCGTCTCAGAAAGTGCAGCAAAAATACCGCCGCTATGAAACCAGCGAACACCCTGGCCAAAGATCGTCTTCCAGTCAAAATCGCCGGGCTTCATCAATGCAGCCGCTTCGTTGCAGCGGTTGTAGAACACTACCGGAGCGCGAACTCCCAGGCCACGGTCGCTGTAAACGGTCGCCATGTTCGGCCCACGTGTGCCGTCATGCTCAAAAGTCTTATAGAACGGCTTCACACCCATGGCGCGAACACGCTCGTGGATCAGGTCGCCAATCGGATAGTTCACCATCGCCGACGCGATTCCCGTATGCAATCCAAAGCAGTCAGAGAGGTTCGCCGCAACATTAAACTCCCCGCCGCTCACATGAACCGCAAATTCCGTGGCCTTGCGAAATGGAATGATACCGGGATCAAGACGGTGCACCATTGCGCCGAGAGAGAGTAGATCAAGTGTTCCTTTTTCAGGGATTTTGAAGCCGAGATTCGCCACGCTGTTTCTCCTTAAATTTCTAATGCCGGGGGAAGTTCAATTGCGCCAGTTCTACCGGAGTCTTGCTCTGGATATTTAAGTTCGCACTCAAAAGTATAGAACTATTTCCCTAGAAATACCGGACGAATATGCCGCTCGAATAGATTCTTCGTCACATTTCTTGCAACAATCTCTTCGTCCTCCTCGAGCGCGTCCAGATAACGGGACCCCATCTTCGCGGCAATCTTGAATCCAACATGCAGCAGTTGCCGAAGGCTCGGGTTATAGGACTTGTTCGTCTGCTCGTGCCGTAGAGCGTCGGTGTACTGGGCACCCGTCCATCCGTTGACCTCAGCCGGATTCGGCAATGCGTCGGGATTAATGTCGATCACAGTGCTGTATGGTTCACAAAGCGCCTCACGATGAGCATACGCTTCGGCATAAATCTCCTGTGCGATTCTTAATCCATCGCCTCCAGCCTCTGCAAGCCCGATTAGCTCCTCCAGCCATGTCGTTCCTGCCGTCTTTAGATGCACACCCGCATCGAACCGCCGAAGTGCGTCATGCATCGGCCGATAGATTGAAAACTTGTCGGAACCAGAGTGGACGCTCAACTTTAGATTTTCCGGCAGTCCATAAGTCTTAATTGCAAATGCAATCGCCGCAAGGTCTTCGTTGAACTCTTTCGTAAACTGCTCAACATCGCCGACGTAATCCACGCCTTTATTAAAGCGCCCGGTAAATTTCGGCGCGATCGTTTGAATCGGAATCTTTTCGTCGGCAATCGCCGCCAGTATGATCAGCAGCTCCACCGGCGTCTGCGGGCATTCCGTCTCGTCCATTGAAATTTCCGCGACAAATCGCCCTGCTCCTTTTTCGCCAGCCAGAAATCGATAGATTCGGCCCGCTTCCTGGACCGCCGCAAGGAACCTGTTAGCAACATTCGCAACAAAAGCTGCGTCCGTTTGAAACGGCGTCTCGACATCAGGAATCGATACCGTACCCACCAGTTCGGGGTGACGTTTGACAAAAGCCTCTACGTCATCAGCATCAGCCGCACGATCGATAAGGTCGGCAACATCTAAAGTGAAAAAATCGCATGGAGCCAGAAATGGCGTAACCGTCTTCAGGTTGATGTGGTCCGCATCCAGAAAGTAAGGTTTCGTCCACGCCAGTTCCTTCACTGCAATATCTGCAGCGGCACGGGTTTGTGCCGGATTAGACCCAATAATCACATGCTCCCGGTTTGATTTGTTCCAAACCGGAATAACGTCCACGCCTGAATTGACTGCCAGAACACATGCTGCAAGCTGGGCCTTAGCCTGATGAGCAAACCTGTCGCCTACGCCCAGCGAAAACTTCGGGAGCTTCAATCCCTCATCCACGTTACCAACTCCAAAGCAAAATTGGTCTAACCAATTTAGACAGCATATCGGCAGTTGGATAGTAAGAGCAACTATTCTCAATCACTTAAAGCGACCTTTGTAGGCCCAAAGCCCCAACCCAGGGTTGGAGATATAGAAGATTTCTTCCCCGTCCACAGTGTTCCAGCCGTCTTCCAGAGTCTCCGGCTTGTACTTCGCCATGGCTTCGGCCAGATCGCCATATTCAAAGTGGACACTCTCAATCTCATGCCGCGTCAGATGTCCAGGGCAATAACGAATGGTGAATCGCCCCTCGCTTGAGCCATGAATCAGATGGGCAGCCGCGCTCAGATTCCCTGCTAACGCAGGGTCTTCTTTTACATATTTCAACGTCGCCGGAGTTCCGCAATAACCGTATTTACGAATCAACAGATCAATCGCCGCATCTTCGCCAAACTCATGCACTCCCGGAGCCAGAACAATGAGTTCAGCATTGTCTGCAAGCGCCATGCGGGTCCGGTAAACGCTCTTATTGCCCAACCATGTACTACGAAACTCATGTGGATCGAGAAATACCACTGCCTTCTTAATCTCACGGTCCAACATCTTGAAGTTAACTTCCAGACTTAGCTTCGCTGCCAATTCAAAACACTCGATATCGTCTCCGATATACATGCCGCGAATGGCTAGTTCGCCCTTGTCATTTTTACCTACGACCGTTTGCACATAGACGATCGGCATATTCTGCGCAAAGTGGTCACTGGCGTAGTTCAGCACGCGACGCACAGGAGTATCTGCCCTGCCCATCATGCGTTCCATGCCATAGACCGCGCCGAGGAAATGGCTGCGATGGATGCCCATCGATCCACCTGTGCCTACAAAGATATTTTTGTTGTAGTTGGCCATACCGACAACTTCGTGTGGCACCACCTGGCCAATCGACAGAATCAGGTCATGTCCGCCATCCCGGAGTAATTTGTTCACTTGCGCCGGCCACGTGTAGTCCAGCTTGCCCTCGCTTACTTCATAAATAAATTCCCCGGGAACCTCACCCAGCGTGACAATATCATTGCGCCAATCATGCACACGAAACAGGTCTCTTGGTGTGCTGCCGAACATCGTTGCGATCTCCACATCGCTCATCGGCTTATGTGTTCCAAGCGCGGGCAGAACGTCCACCAATCTGCTGCCGTAGTACTTCCAAGCCAGTTCCGTCAGCACGCCGCTTTGCGAGTGCATCCGCGTAAAGTCTGGCGGCACCGCTAATACCTTATTTCTTTTCCCCAGCTTGTCCAGGGCGCTGAACAGACCTGATTGCACATCACTCAGCGACATCTCAGTCGTCGCGCTTCCGGCAGCAAAATAAAGACTCATATCTCTCCATCTTACCGTGTGTCCAACACTGGTATAGAGTTCTACCCAGGAGCCGGAATGACCGAACAAGATCTACAGATTCCGATGCAAGATGGCGTATGCGATGCTGTCTTCTTCTCGCCAGATACCTCCGTTCCTCTACCCGGAGTCCTTCATCTGCCTGATATTGGCAGCATCCGGCCGGCACATCGGGAGATGGCGAGACGGCTCTCCAGTGAAGGCTATGCCGTCCTGCTGGTCAATCCGTTCTATCGAACCAGCCCGCCGCCGGTCTTTACCTTTCCCCGAGTGACCGGCGAGCCGCGCACCGTGCAGCGCATGGCTGAATTGATGGCCCCTTTAACACCGGAAGCACAGGAGCAGGACGCCGCCGCTTATGTTGACTTCCTGATGGCGCAATCTCCTGTTCGTCCCGGCTCCGCTGGTGCAGTCGGCTACTGCTTCAGCGGCGCACTCGCGCTCCGGGCAGCCGCAGTTCGTCCTAAGGCCATCGCCGCTATCGCGTCGTTTCATGGCGGCGGTCTCTACAAAGCTGACAATCCCAATAGCCCGCATCTGGTACTTCCACGAGTAAAAGCGCATCTCTATTTTGGTCATGCAACCAACGACAAGAGCATGGATGCAGAGGCCATCCAGCACTTCGAACAATCTCTTACTGCATGGGGTGGCAAATACGAAAGCGAAACCTATGCGGGAGCAGCGCATGGCTGGACCGTTCCCGATAATCCTGTCTTCAATCCTCCGCAAGCCGAGCGCGCGTTCCATAAACTGACGGAGCTTTTTGCCAGTACCCTTCAGAAGCAGTAAGCTCCTCTCCACACCAAAGCAGCAACCGCATTCACGGCATGTAGTTAAACAGGTTTCCTACAAGGTGTAGTGCTTTTATTCTTTAGGGCCAAAGGCCCGTTTCATATCAGCCTGGCTCGATTCAAAAACTACCGCCTGAAAGCTCCCGTCATCTCGACCGAAGCGACGGACAATAAAATTGTCCGTCGCGCAGTGGAGAGACCCCTGTATTTGCTCTTCGCTTTTCCAGCTCCTAGCGTAGCCTTAGCGACTCGCCTACTGCTTCGAAACCCGGTAGATAACCGTACCGTGTGCCGGCACAGTCGCCGCGACCTCACCATTCGATGTAGTCGTCGCTTTCGTCACAAGGTTCTTGAGTTTCAGAGAAGAAGCGCCTCTGAGCCCAATCAGCGCCGCCGTCGTCGAAATCTTCTTTGCCGCCTCACCTTTGTTGTAAAGCACTACCGCAACGTCGCCATTAGCCAGCGGCTTGGCAAGCACATCCGACGTCCTGTCAAACTGCACAATGTGCCCCTGCACGCCAGCCGGGTCCTGATCGACCGCAATGACATCGGTATTGCCAAGGATGGCGAGTGCTTCCGGGCTGATCTTAGTCAAATCAGTGCTGCTGATGAGCGGCGCCGCCATAATCGCCCATAGTGACATCTGGCTCTGCATCTCATCACTGCTTAGACCGCTATCGCCAACCAGCAGAAAGTCAGGATCGTTCCAATGCCCTGGGCCGGCATACTTCCAAAGGCCAACGTTATAGCTATAGTTGTAATTCAAGCTGCGCCACTTCCTTGGGCCAGACTCCTGGCTAAGGGCAATATCTGCGCCTTCGCGCCAGAGATTCCCATACTTGTCGACCCAGCCCAGAACCAGATACCAGTCATCTGGCGTGTTCTCAAAATACGCCGGAGCCGATTCAGAGAAGACCATCTTGCGACCCGACTTCAGAATCGCATCGCTGAACGCCTTATACGCATAATGGTAGGTCTCTTCGCTTGTCTTTCCCGGCAGATCGGGAACGTTGCATCCGTCCAGCTTGATGTAATCGACCTTCCATTTGGCGAAGGTGTCAGCGTCTTTCTGAAAGTGGTCCCAAGAGCCTGGATATTTTGCGCAGGTCTCGGTTCCGGCGTCCTCGTAGATGCCAAACTTCAAGCCGAGGGCATGAACCTGTTGCGACATCCATTCCATGCCGTGCGGAAACTTCTGCGGGTCAGCAGTCAGAGTCCCATCGGCCTTGCGCTGCTTCGCCATCCAGCAGTCGTCAATCGTAATGGTGTTGTAGCCTTTTTTCGCCAGACCGGTGCTGACCAGTGCCTTCGCCTGTGCAAGGATAAGGTCCTCATTGATGTGGCACTGGTAGTACGACCAATTGTTGTAGCCCATCGGTGGCGTGAGCGCCAGTCCATTCCATGCCGGTGCAGTATTGGGAGCAACGGGTGCGGCCAATAATGCTGCAGGAACACCGAGCGTAAGACAAAGTGCTGCCCCGCCAACCATTGCGAGTGAGCGAATGCGAGAAAGAAACATGGCTTCTCCTGAATGCTGATCTATTCCGGCTGGCATCTTCATCAGGCCCAACAACTGCACAGCGGTGGAATTGCTTACCTTTGTAACACCGATTTGTATTTATTTATACCGATTTGTTTTCAAAGATTAATAAAGAACTGAAAATTGGGTTCTAACAAAAAAACGCCCGGCAAAACTACACCGGGCCTTTTTCATGTGGAAGCTATTTCTACTTTCGCTACAGTTTATAAGCTTTTCTCGCCAGATCGACCGTCAAGGCTTGAGCGACTTCAAATGCTTCGTCCTCATCCAACTGCCCTTCCGCGACCAGTCGGGCAAGAAAGGCACAATCAATCCGTCGGGCAACGTCGTGCCGTGCCGGAATGGAAAGGAATGCACGCGTGTCATCATTGAATCCGACGGTGTTGTAGAAACCCGCCGTCTCCGTGGCCTGCTGCCGAAAACGCATCATGCCCTCCGGAGAATCATTGAACCACCATGGCGGGCCTAACCGCAGCGCTGGATAATGACCTGCAAGCGGCGCAAGTTCCCTGCTGTATGAAGTTTCATCCAATGTGAAGACGATAAAGGTCAGACGGGTATCGTTTCCATACTTACTAAGGAGCGGTCGCATCGCACGAACATACTCTGTCGGCGCGGGCATATCAGCGCCTTTGTCGCGCCCGAACCTGCGATATAGCTCTGTATTGTGATTACGGACGGAACCCGGATGCAATTGCATTGTCAGGCCGTCCTCGACGCTCATTCCAGCCATCTCTGTCAGCATCTGCGCCTGAAATAGTTGCTGCTCCTCGGGCGTCGACTTGCCTGACAAAATTCGGCTATACAGAGACGATGCCGCACCTCCATCCAGGTCTGCAGTCTGTGCCGTCAGGTGCCCATGATCGGTCGCAGTTGCGCCCATCGATTTAAAGAAGGCCCGGCGATTGCGTAACGCATTCAGATAGCCTTTATACGTCCCAATGTCCTCACCGGTGATCTCTCCCAATCGCTCAATGTTTTGGAGAAATCCGATATATTCCGCATCGATCACCAGGTCTGGACGGAAGGTCGGCAATATTCTTCCCTTCCATCCCGACTCCCGGATAGCTTTATGAAACTCAAGCGAATCGAGCGGCGAATCTGTCGTCGAGAGTACCTCGATGTTGAATTTCTCGTATAAGCTTCGTGGCCGGAACTCGGGCGTCTCCAGCGTCTTTGCGATAGTGTCATAATACTCATCGGCATTATCCGGCCCCAACCGCTTCTTCAGGCCAAACTGCTTTTCGAAGGCATAGTCCAGCCAAAGTCGAGTCGGCGTTCCGCGAAACAGATAGTAGTGCCGGGCAAAGATGCGCCATACCTCGCGCGGATCGGCAGAGCTGTTTCCGTTTACATCGGGAACGCCCAGCGACTCCAGAGAAACGCCCTGCGAATACAGCATGCGAAAGACATAATGGTCCGGCGTAATAAAGAGTGCTGAAGGGTTCGGGAATGGATTATTCTCCGCAAACCAGCGCGGATCGCAATGCCCGTGCGGTGAGATGATCGGCAGCTTTCGCACCATCTCATACAGCTTCACGGCTACTGACCGCGTCGATTTCTCTGCAGGAAACAATCTGTTCTCGTCCAACATCCTCTTTATTCCTCTCTCGTAAAGCACAACATAAAATCTCAGTCTTTTGAAGCGTATCAAAATTGGTCGCACCACGAACAATATCATCCGGCAAAAGATCAGGCACCCCGCAGGGCGCCTGTTTTCTGCCTGCATCCGAGAAAATTTCACGGAATGTAATAGCGCATTCCTGTAAACACCATATTGTTAACTGCCTTCGGAGCGCCGCCGATACCAGACCATGTGCCCTTGCTTAGATAACTGTACTGGACCTCATACTGAAAGCGGCCATACTTCGGGCTGTTGTAGAAGCGATAGGTAAAGCCAGCCGTCGGCTCAATGATGCTTCGAGTCAGGGCCGAGCACGATGCCGCCGGAGAAGTCGCCGCGCCGCTCGGCAGCCCCTCTGTATAGCAACCTGAGTTGTTCTGGGAATGCGGAGCATAACCCACTTCCTGCCCCTTGCTATTCACATACAACGTTCTTTGCACATATTCGCCGCCGGCATAGGCAAACAGGTCGAGCTTCGGAGTGGGATGCAGTTCTAGGGAGAACAATCCCTGATAGGCGTGAAGCGGTTCCAGAGTTCCATCTGGATGGACCGTAGCATCGGAGAGTCCGGCAGTACCGTAGCGTCCCACTCCATCGCCGCCCAGGAAATGAATCCCGATGCTGGCGTACTTGGTCGCCTTCACCCGCCCATTGACGAAGAATCCACCGGCGAGCTTGTTGTCATTCTTAGCCCCAGCCGACGATGCTGGTGTCGCGCCCGCATTTGGATAGTAGCGATCACGGAAGAACCGCAGCGCACCGCCTACCTCGAAGTGGCCGATCCTGGGATCGAATGCCGCCTTCACCACCATGTCCGGAGCAACGTTATTGGTGTAGGTCGTCGTGGTGTTATAGAGGCCGCCATTGTTGCCCGTTCCACCAAAGAAGTAGTTTGTCGGCCCGTTCGCGCCGCCTTTGTCGAATCCAGTGATCTGGCCATTCTCCAGCGACAGGGCGAGGGTCGTCGATTTGCCAAGCCTCTGCTGGAACCGGATTGCGGGAACCCGAAGCCAGCTAAAACCGACGTTGTACTGGGCGTCTACGTTCGCTGGCAGGTTCTCTGTTCCGTTATCTGTTCCTGTCTTAGTCTCCGTCACCAACGACCACATCTGTCCGCCGGTCACTGTAAATCCATTCTTGATCGCGGCCTGCCCCCAAAACTGCCGCTGCCGCAAGGTATAGCTGTTGCTCTGATTATTGTTGCTGGTCGTACCCGATGAAAGAAAATCGGCTTCGATATATCCCTTCAACTTGAACGGTCCCGTATCTCCCTCGAACATTCCGCCGATGCGGCTCTGTCGGCCCGAAAAGTTCAACTCGCTCATGTGCGCATTTCCCGCGTTCGGAAAAGGAGTCGAAGTAAACGGTGTGTTGATATCAGCGTTCATCGCTCGCTGGCGCCAAACCGTTTCAAACGCGAAGAACGCAACGGGCGTAATCTTGATTCCCTTGTAATGAATGGCCAATGGCGAATCAACCTTCGCAGCCAGATCTTTCTTTGCATCGCTGACTGTCTGCTTCAGAGCAGCATTTTCAACCTGGAGATTCTTAACTGCCTCAGCATTAGCCTGAACGCTTGAGCTTACTCCGTTCGCCTGTTCTGTTGCCTGCGCAGCTTGCGATGTAGCATCCTTGGCGCTCTGTGAGGCTTCCGCTAGGCGGGCATCTTTATCGGCATTCTGTTGTTTTAGAGCATCAATCTCAGCCTGCTGACGCTGCATCTGTTCACGCAATACACGAATCTCATCCGCTACTGCACTATCAGACTGGCTCTTCTTCGCT
>DASRSR010000061.1:0-6079 GCA_035656355.1 Edaphobacter sp. | reverse complement strand
CCTGGTTCTTGCGCACAAGCTCTTGCCGAGCCATAAATTCGGCATTGCCGCCCAGAAGGATGTCGGTTCCGCGGCCGGCCATGTTGGTGGCGATGGTGACCATGCCCAGACGGCCTGCCTGTGCGACGATCTCTGCCTCTTTCTCATGAAACTTGGCGTTGAGAACGACGTGGCGGACGCCCTTGCGCTTGAGGATCTCGCTCAGCAGCTCGGATTTTTCGATGCTTGTAGTGCCGACCAGTACCGGTTGCTTCTTTTCATGCAGTTTTTCGATCTCGTCAGCGACCGCGAAGTACTTCTCTTTCGAGGTGCGGTAGACGACGTCCGGATTTTCGATGCGCTGCATCTTGCGGTTGGTCGGGATGACGACGATGTCGAGCTTGTAAATTTTGCCGAACTCAGCAGCTTCGGTTTCCGCGGTGCCGGTCATGCCCGAGAGCTTCTTGTACATGCGGAAGTAATTCTGGAAGGTGATGGTCGCCAGCGTCTGGTCTTCCTTGCGGATGGTGACGCCTTCCTTGGCCTCGATGGCCTGGTGCAGACCATCAGACCAGCGGCGGCCGGGCATAAGACGGCCGGTAAACTCATCGACAATGATGATCTCGCCGTCCTTGACCACGTATTCAACATCGCGCTTATAAAGGCTGTGCGCTTTGACAGCGACCTCGACATGGTGCTTCAGGTCCCAGTTCTCCGGGTCGGCAATATTGCCGATCCCGAGCAACTTTTCGATCTTCTCCCAGCCTTCATCGGTGATGGTGACCGCGCGCGCCTTTTCGTCGATCACGTAGTCGCCGGTATAAGTCTTGGTTTCGAGCGTCTCGGTCATCTCACCCTCTTCAAGCGAGGGGATGATCACGTTGACGCGGCTGTATTTATCTGTGGTCTGGTCGGTGGGGCCGCTAATGATGAGCGGTGTGCGCGCCTCATCGATCAGGATTGAGTCCACCTCGTCCACGATGCAGTAATAGTGCCCGCGCTGGACCTGGTCGGACAGCTCAAACTTCATGTTGTCGCGAAGGTAGTCAAAGCCAAACTCATTGTTGGTGCCATAGGTGATGTCAGCGCCATAGGCTTCGCGGCGTTGCTGGTCGTCAAGATCATGCACAATGACCCCTACCGTAAGGCCTAGGAAACCATAAATCTTGCCCATCCACTCGGCGTCACGTTTGGCGAGATAGTCGTTGACGGTGACGACATGGACTCCACGGCCTGCCAGAGCATTGAGATAGCAGGGAAGTGTAGCGACCAGTGTCTTACCTTCGCCGGTCTTCATTTCGGCGATTTTGCCCTGGTGCAGCACCATTCCACCGATGAGCTGCACATCAAAATGGCGCATCTGCACGGTACGCTTGCCTGCTTCGCGCACGACAGCGAAGGCTTCGGGAAGGATCTCGTCAAGAGCGACTTTTTCCGCCTCATACGTCGCTTTTTCGGCGTCTTCGGCCTCGGGATCGATATTGGCCGCAGCAATGGCGTCGGCGATGCGCTTGCGGAACTCGACGGTTTTGGCGCGCAGCTCATCGTCCGTGAGCGCCTGAATGGAGGACTCAAGCTCGTTGATGCGCTTAACGGTTGGCAGAAGGCGCTTTACCGCGCGTTCATTGCTGGTGCCAAAGACTTTTGCAAAAGTTTTTTCAAGCAAAACGAGTATCCTTTGGGGTTCATTTTCCCCTAATGCTCTAGTGTAAATGGTCTGCGGAAATATGGTGCATTCGTCGCTGGCTGGGCGTACTCTGGCGTGGGAAATTCGGGGCCTCAGATAAATTACAGAAGGAGCGAAAGATGCTCAGCTACGGCCAAAGCACCTTTGCGATTATTTTGTCGATTGTTGCGTCGATTCTGCTGGTAGCAGTTCTCAATAAAATCTGGCCGGTAGAAAAGCGCAAGACCCTCAATGATGTTAACGCCTGGCAGATGGGGGTTCTGGGAACCATTTACGGCGTCATCCTTGGTTTCATGTTATTTACAGTGTGGTCGGATTTTCGGGCGGCGGAGATTGATGTCTCTCTGGAAACAGCGTCGCTGATCAACTTACATCGTATTGCCGAGGGATTGCCCGCACCCCAGCGCGATGCCGTGCGGAATCTTACTGTCAGGTATGCAGAAGTCGTGGTGCAACAAGAATGGCCGGCAATGCAGACCCAGAAGGAAAATCATGCGGGACAAACTGTTCTGGGACAGATGTGGGAGGCTGCTAATTCGATTCAAACTCGAACGCCGGAGCAGATTAACAGGTTGAATCATCTGTTGACTTCGCTGAGCAGTCTTGCAGAACGCCGCAGGATGCGTATGGAGCAGCACGAGAATAAGTTGCCTACAATGCTTTGGGTCCTGCTGATTGTTGGCGCAATCGCTACCGTAATTTCAGCTTGTCTGCTGGGAAACGACAAGAAGTGGTTGCACTATTGCCAGGTAGTGGCGCTTACATTTGTCATTGCAATGACGCTGGCCGCAATCGCAGATCTGGCTCGGCCATTTGAAGGCGCAGTGGCCGTTGCGCCAACACCGCTGCAGCGTTCACTCGTTATCATGCAGGGGAGTGTGCAACGATAGCTATTTCTATTGTTTCGTTGCGTGGAAGCGCAGACGGACATAATCTGCGCTCCAGTTGCCCTCTGCATCGCAGAGAACTGGCTTAAGCAATGCCAAAGTCTGTTGAAATGCAGTGTTGCGGTCGCGTGGATTAAGCTGATCGAGAACGCCGTTGCGAAAGGTGTTCAGCCATGAGTCCATTCCGCTGGGGAGTGGAGTCGGGCGCGGAATCAGCTCAATTGACTGAACCTTGAAACCGACAGCTTCCAGCAGCCGCCGATAGACAGCAGGCGATGGAAAGAAGCTGCTGGCTGTAGCTTCCGCATCGATATGGAATGAGGCGAGAACCGATTGCAGTGCAACGCGGATTGCAGCGATATTGCCTTGCCCACCCATTTCGGCAACGAAACGTCCGCCAGAACGCAGTGCCTGATAAATGTGAGCGAGCGAAGCCAGTTGGCTTGCAGCGGGAATCCAGTGCAGCGCCGCATTCGAGAAGACAGCGTCAAACTGATTGCTGTAAGGAAGTTCGTCAGCTCGATAGAGTTCAACATCGAGGCCGCGTTTGCGGGCTGCATCGACCATGGCGGCTGAGGCATCGGCTCCTGTGATGATTGCGCCTGTAGCTGCAAGTTGCTCCGTAAGTGCGCCATCGCCGCAGCCGACATCGAGGATGTGCTCGCCGGCCTTTGGCGCCAGCAGCGAGACAACACCAGTTGCCAGAGTGGCTACAAAGCGCCCGTGGGCAGCATAAGCTTCGGTGTTCCAGGTTTGGCCCTGGGCTGAATTTGCAGAGTGTTGTTCGCTCATGTGTCTATTGTTGATGGACGAACACGTTTGCGTGAAGCAGAATAAGTATTTTCTGCTGTTGTATAAGCGCCGGTCGTAGTAGTCGTTTTAGAATAGTGGCGTTGAGGTGATGCGCATGGGCATGAGTGATGAGACGTTTGAAGTAATGTGTCCGGACTGTGGCGCAATGCTGAAGATCGATCCGGTAACCCGCGCAATTATCGCGCACAAATCTGCGCCAAAGAAAAAGACATTCGAAGACTTTGGCGAGGCGGCAAAGGCGCTGCGTGAAGCCGATGCGCGGCGCGACTCTATCTTTGCGCAGAGTGTGGATGCACAGAAGAACAAGGACGATGTGTTGGCCAAGAAGTTTGCCGAAGCGGTGAAGAAGGCAAAAGAGACTCCGCTAGGAGAGCGGCCTTTGCGAGACTTCGACCTCGACTAATAGCTATTGGATCTGAGCACCGAATGTCATGGAGGTGGCATGGTTGGGGAATGCGACTGGCGTTGCATCTGTGCTGGTTAAGGTCCCGTCAGTGTTGATGTTGAAGAGATAGAGTGCGTTAATGATGTTGCTACTGACCGAAACATATAAAAATTGTCCTGAAGGGTCGATATATACACCTGTAGCGTTTGCGAGTGAGACGGGTAAGTTTAGCGAAAGCGGCGTGAGCATGCCACTCTGAAGGTTAAGACTGAATGCACTGAGCCCAGCAACTCCGGCAGCGTAAATGAAATGCCCAGTTGGGTCGACCGCAATAGAGTTGCTAATACTAGGAAGATTTTGATTCGAAATATCAGTCAATTGGCCCAAGCCATTGCTGAGGAGCACATGCAGCTTCAGATCATCACCTGCTGTGAGAAAGAAATTACCTGAGGGATCCACTGTGATTGCTGTGGGTGAGAAGCTAAGTGGGGTAGGTGGCGTCGGTATGGCGCCCGCATATTGAATGAGCGAGATATTTGCTCCAGACTGATTTGCGGCGACCAGATAGCGTCCCGAAGGATCGGTTGTGACGAGACCTCCTCCAGTCGGGTATGCGACAGGTCTTAAGTTGCTATCAAGTGAGGTTGTCCAAGGGTTGGTGCTACTGGAGCGAACGTATTCATAGGTATTCCTTGTAATCGCATCAGCCTGAAAGGCAAACAAGCCAGACGGGTCGATGACTAAATTACCGGGTTGCGCCGCTATTCCAAAGATCGAGTTTGATGCAAAGTGTCCGTTACTTAGCGAATATGCCGCAAGGTTCGGCTTTGTGGATTGTGATGTAAGCAGCAAATCCGATCCCCATGGCAGCATTGTCAGGAAAGATGGCGAGGAAAGTGTCGTTGCACTTTGAAGCAGTGTGAGACGGCCATTTGACTTTACAGCATAGGATGTGAGTTTGTTATCTCCAGAGGAAGTGACATAGGCGGTGGTCGGCACCCAGACGATAGGGGTTACACCACTAAGAAGAATGAAATTATCTTCTCCAACTCTGCCAGCAATTTGATTGATAAGAGAAGGAGTTCCATCGGAACCGATTTTATACACCATCATCGTGTTACCCGCAACATCGTAAACAGCAGGTCCAGCGGGCGCATAGTCGTTCCCTGAACCTAGCAAGTAAAGAAACTTTCCAGATGGATCGACGATCATCTGTTTCGGCGTCATGCCAGCGGACGTACTTCCAATCTGGTTCAATTGCCCGCTAGCGCTTACCGTAAAAGTAGCAAGGGAAGACAGGGGAAAATTAGAGCCGTTATAGGTGAGATATGCGTGAGTTCCGTCTGGAGAAAATAGCAATGCGGATGCACCAACGTAGGTGGTTGAAGAGACCGATGCAAGAGACAATTTTCCTGTTGTTCGGTCAACGGAATATTCGCTGATTGACGTATTGTTTATGCTCGAGAAGTAAATGAAATTTCCAGAAGGATGAAACGATGGGGTCTGTCCTGACCGCAATTGAAACGGGGTTCCGTCGATTTGCGCCAAGTTCCCCATCGAATCAATGGTATATCCGTATATGTAGGAGGTGTCCTCAGCGAGATCATCAGCAACAACGTAAAGAAATTTTCCAAGCGGATCGATTGCCAGATTAAGTGCTACGCCGTGGGGTAAGGTAATAGTATTTAAGGGAATAATTGTTGCGTCAGGTTGAACGGAGAATGTTACGAGTTGGTTACTGGGAGCGGGGCTTGTTGAAAGAAGACCTTTACCTGTGACTGCGTAAGCGAATTTGCCAGATGGTGTGAACTGAATGCATCCGATAGGCATGGAAAGATGCAACGGAGTAGCAGAATTGGCCGTAACCTTTCCTGTAACTGCATCCACGCCGAAAATATATAGGTCTGTATGCGCAGCTTGGGAGCTAGGGTCTATCACTAGACCGGGTAGATAGGCATGCTGTTCTGTGGGATCTACTGTAATGCACGATACAAATGTGTTCCCGCTTCCCGTAGATTGATACCCGAGAAAACTAGGCTGGCCTGTCGCTGCATTCACTGCCATTCTGGTCAGATTTCTATCGCCGCCTTCACTCCCCACATACAAATATCGTGGTGTAGCAGTAACGGTTAAGCCGGCCGAGGATGAGAGGTTACCAATTGACGCAGTCACGGTACTGAATCCGGCCCGAAGAGCGCTTGCCGCACCAATCCCGCTGATGTTGGTGACCCAAGGGTTAGAGACATTCCATGTGGCGCTGCTGCTGAGATCCGCAGTAGTGTGGTCCGTGTATGTTCCGATTACGGAAAAATGTTGAGAAGAGGTAGA
>DASRSR010000060.1:0-32427 GCA_035656355.1 Edaphobacter sp. | reverse complement strand
CATCCCCTCTTCCTGACAACCAGCAACGAACAACTCCCTTTCCTGCGGTAGCATGGAACTACCGTGCCCGTTATCTCGCTCAAAACTCCTTCTGCCGCCTACGACATCACCATCGGCTCTGGCCTGCTACGTAATCTATCGAGCCGGACAGGCAAGCTGGCCAAAGGCCGTCCGTTTATTGTTACCTCACCGGAGATATGGGGCCTCTGGCACGAACAGGTCCTCGCCTCGTTCAAGCAGCCACCTACCGTCCTCTTTCTACCCAGCGGCGAAGCACACAAACGGCTCTCCAGCGTCGAATCGCTTGCACAACAACTTGCCACTGCGGGGGCTGACCGCGACTCCCTTCTTATTGCCTTTGGCGGTGGCGTTATTGGCGATGTAACAGGGTTTCTGGCCGCCATTTACATGCGCGGGATACCTTATGTACAAGTCCCCACAACGCTGCTCGCACAGGTAGACTCATCCATCGGTGGCAAGACCGGCGTCAATCTCGTGGCCGGAAAAAATCTCGTCGGCTGCTTTAATCATCCGCTCGCCGTATTCGCCGACACCGATCTGCTGGCAACGCTTCCTCCCGCTGAACTTCGTGCCGGTCTACAGGAATCGATCAAAGCTGGAATCATCCGCGACCCCAAACTCTTCCGCTACCTTGAACAGAACGCCGAAGCCGTCCTCGGCGGAGACGCCAAAGCACTGACTCACGTGGTCACCTCCAGCGTGCGCGTTAAAGCCGATGTTGTTGCCAATGACGAGAAGGAGTCCGGCCTGCGCATGATCCTCAACTACGGCCATACTCTTGGTCATGCGATTGAGGCAGCCACCCGCTATAGGCAACTTCTGCACGGCGAAGCTGTGGGCTGGGGCTCCATCGCGGCGACCCGCCTCGGCCTCTCGCGCAAACTCATCACGCAGGCGCAGGCAGACCGCATCATTGCGCTCATCCTTCGCTACGGCCCTCTGTCTCCTTTCAAAGCGACGGCAGCAAAGCTCGTGGCCCTCACCGCCAGCGACAAGAAGAACCGCAGCGGCACGCTTTCGTTTATCCTGCCCACCGGAATCGGTACCGTCCAGATCGTTCGCGATGTCACCCAATCCGAACTCCTTGCGTCCGCAGAATTTATGCTCGCGCTCATGCATCAGAACACAGCACGAAAGCGCGGTCGGTAATGGCAGCGTCTGCACACTCTACCGGAGCACGTCCGACCGGCACCACGACCGATCAGGACGCCGCTGCGAATGTCCAGCAGATGTTCGACACCATCGCTCCGAAGTACGACCTGCTTAACCATGTTCTCTCCGCGGGCGTCGACCGCTGGTGGTGGTCACGCGCTGCCCGCACCTTCCGCCCCATCCTCCAACGCCCCGAATCTGTGGCTCTCGACCTCTGCTGCGGCACCGGCGACATGACCCTCGCCCTCTACAAGCACCGCTCCACATCAGCACAAAACTGGGTGCCCCATCTTCGCGACAGCCTCATCGTCGCTAAGGTGGGTGAAGCGCCGCAGAATCCAAAAACACCCACCCCCGAACCTGCCCCAATCCTGGCCGTCGACTTCTCTCACCAGATGCTCATCCGTGGGGCCGAAAAGTTTGCGTCGCATAACATCGTTCCTATCGAAGCCGATGCACTCCACCTTCCTCTCGCAGACAACTCCATCGATCTTGTAACCTCGGCGTTCGGATTCCGCAACCTCAGCAACTACGAGGCTGGCCTCGCGGAACTTCACCGCGTCCTTCGTCCTGGTGGACAGATCGGCATCCTCGACTTCAATCAGCCTACCGGCATTACCGGAGCGCTCTACAATCTCTACTTCAAACAGATTCTTCCCCGCTTCGGCGGCCTCATCTCCGGCGACCCCGCAGCCTACACCTATCTTCCCGACTCGGTCGCCCGTTTTCCCCGTCCTGCGCGCATGATCGAACTCATCCAGCAAAGCGGATTCACAAATAGCACATGGACCAGCTACACCTTTGGCATCGCTGGCCTCTATCGTGCGACCAAGCCCTGAACCTCCGCAGTTTCCTTTTACGACAATTTCATCTGATTGCGATAACCTCATATATCTCTATGAGTGTTAAGCGAACTCGCGGACGTACTCAAAGCGGTACAAAAATCACCAGAAAACGCTCTCCCAAAACGATTGAAGACCGTTACTTCAATCGCGATGAATCCTGGCTTCGCTTTAACCGTCGCGTCCTTGAAGAAGCGCAGGACGAGGCAAACCCTTTGCTGGAACGAGTGAAATTTCTGGCAATCACTGCCAGCAATCTTGACGAGTTTGTCGAGATTCGCGTAGCGGGCATCCTGCAACAAATCGAAGACGACCTCGTGCAATCTCCTGACCCGAGTGGCCTGCGTCCGCAGGACCGCCTTAATATCCTTCGCGAACAATTGAAGCTTTTTGTCGAGTCGCAGTACCGCTGCTGGAACGAACAGCTTTTGCCTGCGATGCAGAAGGAGAACATTCGCATTCTTGCCTGGGAGCAACTGAGCGAAGAAGCGCGCGCTCATGCGCTGGAGTTCTACGAGCGAGAGATCGATCCACTGCTGACGCCTGTCACAATCGATCCATCCCATCCCTTTCCACGCGTACTGAACAAGGCGCTTTGTCTCGCGCTCCTGCTTAAAAACAAGCGCAGAAATGGTGCGATCCGCCCGGCAATACTTGGCGTTGTAACCGTACCTCGCTCTCTTCCCCGGCTTGTTCCTCTGCCCGGCCCGCAGCAATGCTGCGATTTCATCCTTTTGCACGAGCTCATTGAATCGCAGGCAGAGCGCATGTTTCGCGGTTACGAGGTACTCGCGTGCTCTGCATTCCGGGTGACACGTAACAGCAACCTTTATCTGGAAGAAGAAGAGTCGCGCTCGATCCTCGAGAGCGTACGTTCTGAGCTGCACAACCGACGAAAGGGCGATGCCGTTCGTCTGGAGATCGATGGTTCCGCAACGGAAGAGATTGTCGAGCGGCTGCGAATCAACTTCGAGCTCGATCCCTGGCAGGTCTTCCGTACCGATGGCCCGGTGAACCTGTCACGCCTGATGAATCTTTATTCTGAAGCCGGACGTCCGGAACTGAAATATCCTCCATTCGCTGGCAAAGAGTTCAAACTCAGCTCTAAATTCGCCGATCTTTTTGAGGAACTGCGTGAGCGCGACATCCTGCTGCACCATCCATTCGACTCCTACAAAACAGTGGAAGACTTCATTGAAGCCGCGGCAGGAGATGCGAATGTAATCTCCATCAAACAGACACTCTATCGCACAAGCAAAGACTCACCTATCTTTCGCGCTTTGATTGAAGCTGCACAGGAAAAGGACGTCACGGTTGTGGTGGAACTGATGGCGCGCTTCGATGAGGACTCCAACATTCGCTGGGCGCGCGAGCTGGAGGATGCCGGAGTCGGCGTCTTCCATGGCATCTTCGGATTTAAGACCCATTGCAAACTCGCGCTTCTTATCCGGCGCGATCCAGACGGTGTTGTACGCCGTTATGCGCATCTGGGAACAGGGAATTACAACCCGGTCACAGCGCGCTTCTACACCGATATCAGCCTGCTGACCTCTCGCCCTGAGATCACCGAAGCCGTACAAAAGGTCTTCAACTATCTCACAGCCGAAACGGACGCCGCGTCCTATGCTCCGCTGCTTGTAGCGCCCATCAACCTTGCCGAAAAGCTGATCGCTCTCATCGAACGCGAGGCAGAACATGCAAAAGCCGGTCGTCCGGCGGCAATCATTGCAAAGATGAATGCTCTGCTCGATCGCGCTACCATTGAGGCGCTATACGCCGCCTCTCAGGTCGGCGTACAGATCGATCTCATTGTGCGCGGAATCTGCTCTTTGCGCCCCGGAGTCAAGGGCCTAAGCGAAAATATCCGGGTGCGAAGCATCGTCGGACGCTTTCTCGAGCACAGCCGCATCTTCTCTTTTGCGAACAATGGAAAAGAAGAGGTCTACTGCGGTAGCGCCGACTGGATGCCACGCAACCTCTTCGAACGCTGCGAAGTTGTATTTCCGGTCACGCAGAGCGACCTGTTGAAGCGGCTTCGCGACGAGATTCTGTCGGCTTATCTCGCCGACAACACCAAAGCACGTCTGCTTCAGCCGAATGGAGAGTACATCCGCACGCCGCGATCTGGAACACCATTCAATGCACAGGAATTTCTGATGCGAAAAGCTGAGGACGCAGCAGCGGCTGCGCCCTCAGCACAATCATCTACTGCACCGTAAAGGTCACCGTGGCAGTGTGCGCCAGCGTGCTTGCGCCGCTTCCTGTAATTGCCGTTATCGTAATGTGATAAGTCCCCGGTGCGGCATTAGTCACTGTAGGCTGGGTGGTCGGCGGAAGCTTCAGTGAACTGCTTTGCGAGCATCCTGAAGCCCCAATGATACCCACAGAGACGATAACCGCCAGCAGCGCTCCCCACTTCCGTCGGCGCGGAACCACAATCAGGAATAGGCAAGCAAACGTCACGCCCGATCCCGTTACATACCAGGGCAGTTGCTTCATAGGACGATTGGACGAGACCAGTCTATGTTGCGCAGCCGACGTGCTGGAATTGCTCTGGAAAGCCGAGAGTGTCAGCGTCGTCGGAACCGCGGCATTGGAGCTGATCGTTACTGAATCTCCCGTCGAGAACGCGTAGCTGGCAGCAACTGACTGATCTGCGCTCAGCGTCAGGTTGACCGTTCCGGTAAATCCATTTACCGGCGTCAGGTTAAACGTGATTCCCTGTGCTGTGGTTCCAGACTTGGTCGCAACCGAAGCCGTAGTCGGTGTAATGGTAAAGTCAGGCGAGGTCGCAGAGGTTATGTCGATCTGCACCGTATCTTTCGACCCATCGTAAGTACTGTCGCCGGTATAGACGGCTGCGATATCGTGTGTTCCCGAACGCAGGCCAGTCGTATTCAGAGAATACGTTGCATTGCCATTGGTAAGTGCTGTTGTCGAAGATGGCACTGCCGTTCCATCCACTAATATCTGCACACTTCCAGTAGGCACGCTTGCAGAAGAACCTCCTGCAGCAACATTGATAGTAAGAGAGATCGCCGCTCCTGCAATGCCTGCCGTCGGATTGGCAGTCAGGGTTGTCGTGGAGAGGGCTTTATTGCTGCCGCTGATCGGCGGAATGCTCGTCCATCGGTTCGCAAGCTCGGCTACATTGACGCTTCCCCATCCGCTCGCCAGGTCATAGCCCGGACCTGCTGTGTAACCAATCGTGCCGCCAATCGGGCAATCCTGTGTCCCCGCCGTGCATGGACTCTTATTATCTCCACTAGCGACGTCATGAAAGATGTTGTTATAGAACGTGCTGTTCGCAGCGGCATACAGGTTTGGATTGATGTTGCCCAGTCGTCCTCCGCCAAGGCTTTGCTGAACGACAGCCATAATTCCAGCAAAGGAAGGTGCGGCCGCCGACGTTCCTCCAAACACTTCAAAGTTTCCATTTGCGTTGTAATACTTTCCATTGGCGCAGGACCCCTGGACACAGACCAGATACCCGTCATGCTCCACAGCCGCATTCAGTGCCACGTCAGGCACATCGCGCGAAAAATCATTCGGAACGCCTGACCCTATCTGCCAATATGGCTTAGCAAAGTAGGCGCTAGCGCCTCCACCACCCGAACTGAACGTGCTTCGTTGAGCAGTCTCGTTCCATACGCTCTCTGGGATATAGCCGGTTGCGGAACCACCATAAGCTCCATTGGTGGAACTCCAATAGCTTGTTGATCCTCCCTCGTTGAACGTCAGGCCGCCCACACTGGTGACATAAGGCGAACTCGTTGGATAATCCACCGAAAGGCCTTGAGTCGCCGAAGTGTCAGCATAATCACAGTCTGTCGCACCCGAATCGCCCGAAGAGCTGAAGATCGAAATGCCCTGTGAGTTGCCCTGCATCAAAATCTGATTGAACGCAGTCAGATCGCTCGGCGCAAAGGCATTTTCGCAAGCCCCGTAACTGACGGTCATAATTGGAGCGATATTGTTGTCGATGGCCTGTGCCAGCGAATTGGCAATCACATTTTGCGAGTTCACAAAGATGATCTGCGCTCCAGGAGCAGCAGCGCCGGCCCACTCGACATCTAACAGAGACTCATCAAGATCGTTCGCGCTGGGAATGCAATTTGACGGTGGATTAGTGCCCAGACACGCCGCCGATGGTGGGCCGGGATTGGTACCATAAAGCTGAATCGTCGGAACGTTGCTGCTCAATCCTGAGGCTGCGCGAAACGCAGCTACATCCGATAGAAAATTTGTGATGTCTACCTGACCCATCACCGCAATCTTGATGCCGGTTCCATTAGTTGAATTGCTGATAAGCGAACTCAGTCCATAAATCGTGTAAAAGTCGCCTGGAGCAATAAAGTGCTCGGTGGTGCCATCCTGCAACGTAATCGTGTTGTTCGCATGAACTGCGCCGGATTGAGTGTTGGCCCTTAGGCTGCGTGTGCGGACCCGCGGTTTCGGCTTAAAGTCATTCAGTCCTGTTATGTCACTAACTACGCCCGCAATGCCCGGCGGCAGCGATGGATCAGTCAGATTGGCAATATGTTTCTGCCCATTTACAGAAAGGTTGTGGATGGTCGTGCCAAAAGCCTGCTGCACCTGCGCTGCCGTTCCGCTGAATGTAATAAAAGTAGAGCTCTTTGCCACCCCTGTAACAGTGAACCCTTTGGAGGTCAGCCACGCAGAGACCTTGGCAATATCCGCGGCGCTTAGGCCGAACTGTGCGCCAAACTGCTGCGGCGTAAGCCATTGGTGGTACCGGGAAGACTTCGGATTCTGCTGGTCCTGTAGAAGCTGTTCAAGCGCAGCCTGCTGGGCCGCCGTCATGCTAAACCGCATCGTAAGCCCGGTCAGCTTCAGTGAAGCCGGCGCTGCGCCCAGGTCAACCGCATTCTTCGCCCGCGGAGAAACCGCGTGCTGCAGAGGCATCTGTGCCTGACCAACAGATGCGATCCGGTTTGGCACCACTGCATGGCTAAAGGGGGTAATTGTAAGGGCGAGAACGCCAAGGGAAAGAAAACTACGTAAGAACGAACGGCTGTGCATGAATGGTCTTTCTCGCAAACTTTTAAACTGGCCCATGTTGACCATCGCGCTGCGAGACCCCAGAACGCGATGAATAGTTTCCATGTCCCTACATCTGACTCAAGCATTATAGAGATAGATGCCAGGTTTAGTTGATTCCCTCTCTTTGATGCTGTACCGCCAACGATTCAGACCTTCATTTTGGGAAAATGTTGCGCGTCCACTCTCAATATTCAAACTCAAAGAGCATACTTCCCAGCCTTGATCACATGCTGCGCCACCTGGCGGCGAAGCGCTACGGTATCTGCCGGGTCATGCTTCACCAGACGGCGCAAAATAGTGAGTTGAGTGCGCGCCGTATCTCCCTCGGCAGAGGCGGAAATCACCTTGCGGGCAGCAAGTTCAATCTTTTCAATCGCGCCTTCCGTATAGATTTTCGCTATAGCAATCGGAATCTCGGCAATGACTTTTTTCTTCGTATTCTTGTCTGCGCGCAAAATAGCGGATTCCATTGCAAAAACCTCCATCACCATATCGGCAATCGCGCCCATTACCTCCTGCTCGTCGGCAAGCTTATCCATATATTTTTGTGTGGCAACTCCCGCACTAAAGAGCGTCAATTTCTTCGCATTGGCCAGCAGGTCGAACTCGGCAGCCAATGGCCCTTCCCTATCTTCTTTTGCAACCGGACCGGCTATCACCTTGTCCATAAGCTGCTTGATGGCAGGCATCAGCGCCAGCTTTCCACTCATCGCAGACTTCATCAGCCTTCCCGTGATAATCAGCCGATTGATTTCATTTGTGCCTTCGAATATCCGGTTAATGCGCGAGTCGCGATACGCCCGCTCGGCCGGATACTCCTCCACATAACCATACCCTGCGAAGATCTGAACCACCTCATCCACCACATGGTCCAGCATCTCGGTCGTCCAGACCTTCACAATGCTGCACTCTACCGCATACTCTTCAATCGCCTTCTGGATCGCCGCCGTATCGTGCTTGTCCACTTCGGCAAGCGCTATGTCAATCAGGCCCACATTACGGTAGGCAAGCGCCTCCCCCACAAATACGCCCACCGCGCAATTTGCCAGCTTCTCCTGTATCAGCCCAAAATCTGAAATTGCCTTGCCAAATGCCTTGCGCTCTTTGGCATATTCAATTCCTCTACCCAGCGAGACTCGTGCCGTCCCCACAGCGGCGTTACCCAGCTTATAGCGCCCCACATTCAAAATATTGAAAGCAATATGGCTTCCCTTGCCTACCTCGCCAAGCAGATTCTCCGCTGGAATTTTGCAATTGGTCAGAATCAATGGACAGGTGGAACTACCGCGGATGCCCAGCTTGTGCTCCTCCTTGCCAATGGTCAGGCCAGGTGTGCCACGTTCAATCAGAAACGCCGTCAGTTTCTCTTCGCCTGCCTTTGGTCCGTCGGGCACAGCGCACTGCGCAAAAACGGTAAACAGATCAGCGAATCCCGCATTCGTGATCCACATCTTTTCGCCATTGAGCGTATAGCTCTTTTTATCTTCCGAGAGCACCGCGCGTGTGCGCGCACTTAGAGCGTCCGATCCGCTGGTAGCTTCCGAAAGTGCATAAGCACCAATCCACTCACAACTGGCAAGCCTGGGAAGATACTTCTTCTTTTGCTCCTCCGTTCCATACCAGACCACCGGCAGCGTTCCAATGCCGACGTGCGCTGAAAAAGATACCGAAAAGCTCCCCTGCCTGGCGATATGATCGGCAACAATGGCGGACGTCACTTTATCCATCTCCAAACCGCCGTACTCCTCGGGAACATCCACCGACGTTAGCCCAAGTTCCGCCGCTTTCTTCATCAGCTTGCGTGTAATAGAGAAATCCTTAGCCTCAATCTGGGTCGAGAGCGGAGCAATCTCGTTGACTGAGAATTCCATCGTGGTCTGCGCAATCTGGCGCTGCTCTTCCGTAAAGTCTTCGGGGAAAAAGCAATCTTCAGGAGCGACATCGGAAATGAGAAATGAACCACCGGGAATGATCTTCTTGTCTGTACTACCTGCCGTTGCTGTCATTCTGTCACTCCTGAACTTCTGGCTCTACATTGCCTCAAAGATTCCCGCCGCGCCCATTCCGCCGCCAACACACATCGTCACCATGCCGTACTTCACTTTGCGTCGCTGCATCTCGCGCAGCAGAGTTGCCGTCAGCTTGGCTCCCGTACATCCAAGGGGATGCCCTAAAGCAATCGCACCACCATTCACATTGAGCTTTTCTGGATCGATGCCAAGCACTTTAACTACTGCCAGCGACTGTGCTGCAAACGCCTCGTTCAGTTCGACAACACCAATGTCATCAAGCGACAGCCCCGCCATCTTCAATGCCTTGGGCACTGCGTAGACTGGGCCAATCCCCATCTCTTCCGGATCACATCCCGCATAAGCAAAAGCGATAAACTTCGCTAGCGGCTTTACCCCCAGCGCTGCTGCACGGCTGGCAGACATCACCACAGCGGCCGCCGCTCCATCCGAAGTTTGCGATGAATTCCCCGCCGTCACTGTACCTTGCGCGTGAAACACAGGCTTCAGCTTTGCCAGTGCCTCAAGCGAAGTATCCGCACGCGGCCCCTCATCCTGCCGAAAGATCGCCTCCACGGTTTTCATTTTTCCCTTCTCATCCAATCTCGTATTCATAACCGTTACAGGAACGATCTCGTCTTCGAACTTTCCTGCTGCAATTGCTGCCAGCGCCTTCTGGTGCGAGTTGTAGGAAAACTCATCCATCGCTTCGCGCGTAATTCCATAGTGCTTGGCGACACGCTCACCCGTCAGTCCCATCGACATATACGATCCCGGATAGTTCTCCACCAGCCACGGATTCACTGAAATCTTGTTCCCGCCGAAGGGGACATACGACATGCTTTCTGTACCGCCGGCAAGAATTACGTCTGCGCTGCCGCCACGAATCCGGTCCGCTGCAATCGCAATGCTCTGCAGGCCCGAAGCACAGTAGCGGTTGATCGTCATCCCTGCCGTCTCCACCGGCAGGCCGGCGCGCAGGCTCGCAACCCGCGCAACGTTCATCCCCTGCTCGGCCTCCGGCATTGCGCAGCCCAGAATTACGTCCTCAATCTCTCGTTTCTCCAGTTGTGGAAGTCGCTCCAGCACTCCTCGAATCGCAATCGCAGCCAAATCATCCGGCCGCGTCGTGCGCAGCGCTCCGCGTGGCGCTTTCCCTATGGCGGTACGAACAGCGGATGCAATCACAACTTCATTCATGGCCATTCCTCGCGTTCGCTCCCCCAATTAATTCCGCAGCGGTTTGCCTGTCTTCAACGTAAACGCAATGCGCTCCTGCGTCTTCTTCTCTCCGCACAGGCTCAGAAATGCTTCCCGTTCCAGGTCCAGCAGATATTGCTCGCTGATCGGCGTTCCCGTTGCTACTCCACCTCCACAGAGAACAAATGCTGCTTTATTCGCCACCCTTGCATCATGATCAGAGATGTATCTTGCCTCCCGCATCGTCCACACCGCTAACTTCAGCGTCGCCAGCAAACTCTCTCCCGGAGCAGGAATATCCATCCGCGGCACAGGCGATGCATATCCAGCATCTGCAACTGATAGCGCGCGATCTTTAGCGTCAGCAAGCAAACGGTCTCGGTTGATCGTAATGTTGTCCGATTGCCGCAGAAAGCCGAGACTGCGAGCCTCAGCGGCCGAAGTTGAAACCGTCGCTTTGGCGATTGTCTCGAAGTTTTTCTTGAATGCCTCGAATATCTCGACACCCTCGCCGCGCGCATCGGGCCGTATGCTTGTGCCCGCTTCAATCGAGCGCAGCGCCATCTCTTTACAGCCGCCCCCTGCAGGAATCAGTCCCACTCCCGTCTCGACCAACCCCATGTAAAGCTCCGCATGGGGCTGACGCGCCGCAGCATGAAGGCATATCTCTGTGCCGCCGCCAAGACACATGCCATACGGCGCAATCACCACAGGCCGTGGACAAAACTTCACCGCCTGCGTCATTCCCTGAAAGGCCCGCACTGCAAGCTCAACTTCGTCCCACTCCTCATCCTGAATCGTCAGCAGAAGCTGCATCAGATTCGCGCCAACAGAAAAATTCGCACCTTCGCCGGTAATTACAAAAACTCTAAAGTTTGTCACCTGCTCGCTCGCAGGCTTCAGTGTCTGCGTAATCATCGAGACGATATCGCCTCCAAGGGCGTTCATCTTTGAGTGCAGCTCAATCGCCGCAACTCCGTCTCCCAGATCAATGACCGACGCTCCAGCATTCTTCTTGATTACTCCGCGTGCTTTCTTCATCGCGGAAAGCGAGATTACTCCCTCTGCAACCGGTACAGGCTTATATGTTTTACTGCCAGGATCAAAATATAATCGTCCGCTTGTTACCGTCGGGTCGTTCTTGTACCAGCTTTCACCAACTCTCAGCAGTGTCTCTACATTGGCTGCAATCGGTAGATGCTCTGTCCGCATCTTTTCTGTCGTTGCTCGCACTCCCGCCGCATCGAACATCTCAAACGGTCCAAGCTCCCAATTGAAGCCGGCCTTCATCGCCCGATCGATATCCACGATGTTGTCCGCAATCTCCGGAACACGATTAGCTGCATACGTAAACAGCTCTGTCAGCAGCGGCCAGTAAAATGCAGCCGCCTTGTCTTTCGTTCTATCGCCATGAAGTAGCTGTGGAATCCGTGCCGCTGCCAACTCAATATTCTTTGACATCTCCAGCGCTGGCAGCTTTGGCCGCTGTGCTTGCTTATAGTCAAGCGTCTGCCAGTCCAGAACAAGACGCAGGTCTCTGCCTTCCGCATCCTTGCCCTGCTTCTTATAAAAGCCCTGCCCGGATTTATCGCCAAGCCACTTCTTTTCGACCATCGTTTCAATAAAAGGAGCAAGCGTTATATCGGCACGTTCATCTTTAATCCGCGCTGCCTGTGCCTCAAAGTTCTTCGTCACATGTGCCAGTACATCGACACCCACCATATCGCCCAGCCGAAATGTCCCTGTCTTCGGCCATCCCAGCGCCGCCCCTGTCAGCGCATCCACTTCTTCAACGCTGAGTCCCTGTGCCTGCATCAGTCGCACCGCATTGTTCATATTGAACGTGCCAATGCGGTTCGCAATGAAGTTCGGCGTGTCGTGCGCTCGCACCACCGTTTTGCCCAATCGCAAATCGCAGAAGTGTGCAATCGCGGCAACATCCGCAGCATTATTTCTATCGGTTGCAATCACCTCAACTAGCTGCATATACCGCGGCGGATTGAAAAAATGGGTCCCGAAGAAATGCGGCTTCCATTTTTCATCCAGCCCTGCTGCAATCGCGGCAATCGGCAGCCCGCTGGTATTGGTTGTAATTACAGAGCCATCACGAAGATGCGACTGCACCTTCGTGAGCAGGCTCTGTTTAATCTCCAGGTCTTCTGCAACAGCTTCAATAACCCAATCGCAATCAGCAATCAGTTCAAGATCGTCTTCAAAATTTCCCGGCGTTATCAGGCGTGCGCTTTCCAGAGCATAAAAGGCAGCAGGCTTGGCCTTTCTCAATCCATCCAAAGCCATCAGTGCAATCCGGCTTCTCTCCCGCTTCGTGGCGTCCCCGGCAACGCCCGGCGGCACAATATCCAGCAGAACAACGGGCACTCCGGCATTTGCAACGTGTGCGGCAATCCGCAAGCCCATGGTTCCCGCTCCAAGAACAGCAACCTTGCGGAACTGCCTCTCTGCGGCGCTGCTGCCATTCATCAATTAAGCCCCCATACAGAAACCCTTGCCATAACCTTGGACGAAACCTGTAATCGCTTTGTCCTTCCGATGGGGGAAGGCTATTGAATACTCGTTCACCGCGTCAACCGGCAGAAGAATAAATCCTAAATTTAGAGTGGTCTAACCACAGCCATCGCCGTTATCATGGCAAGACAAATTTGTTCGATCTATGAACTCAATTGAAGGATGTGCGATGAATCTGACAACGAGGCGGCAATTTCTGGCAATCTCAAGTGCAACTGTGGGTTATCTCTCCTGCAGGCCAGCATGGGCAAGCGCTCACACCAGCACCTACGACATGGTCGCTCATCAGGATCGCAAACGAATCCTCGCCGCCGCCGCCCGCTATATGGATGAACAACCCATTACTGTAACTGCCACCCGCGCAAAACGAAGCGCCGGTGGCCCGCATGACTACTTCTCTGAAGGAGATTATTGGTGGCCCGACCCCAAAAATCCCGGAGGACCTTATATTCGTCGCGATGGCATGTCGAACCCCGACAATTTCAATGATCACCGCGAGGCGTTGATTCGCCTCAGCCTGATCGTTCCCGCTCTCACCGCTGCCTGGCGGCTTACCGGCCAAAAGAAATATGCCGAGCACGCGGGCCGTCACTTGCGCGCTTGGTTCGTTGATTCCTCTACAAAAATGAATCCCAACCTGCAATATGCGCAGGCAATCTCCGGCATTACCAAAGGCCGTGGAATCGGCATCATTGACACGCTGCATCTGGCCGAACCGGCACGCGCCGCAACCCTTCTGCTCTCCGCCAATGCCCTCGATGGCGGCAAAGAGATTCAGAGCTGGTTCGCGGATTATCTCAACTGGATGCGAACCTCAAAGAACGGTCAGGACGAGCGCGATGCAAAGAACAATCACGGCACATGCTGGGTGTTGCAAGCTGGCGAGTTCGCCCGCTTCACACAAAACCCCGACGTCATGTCCTGGTGTCGCAACCGCTTTAAGACGGTTCTTGTTCCCGGCCAGATTGCTCCCAACGGCAGCCTTCCACTGGAGCTTGCGCGTACCAAGCCGTACAGCTACTCACTCTTTGATATGGATGTACTCTGCGGCATTGCTCAAAGCCTCTCCACCCAGGCCGACGATCTATGGAGCTTCGCTACGCCAGATGGCCGCGGCCTGCGCAAGCTTATGCAATTCATGTATCCGTTTATTAAGGACAAGAGCAAGTGGCCTTATAGGCATGATGTCGAATATTTCGACGACTTCCCCGTCCGCAATCCAGCGCTTCTCTTCTCTGGCCTCGCGTACAACCAGCAAAACTACATCGCCCTTTGGAAAACGCTGAACCCTGACCCGAAAGTTCCGGAGGTTATCCGAAACTTTCCCATCCGACAGCCGTTGCTGTGGATACCAGAGTCAGGGTCCTGAATGCAGATTTAGTGTTTCGCTTCCGCCAGGCGGCGCATCTCCTTGCCCGCCATCAGGAATCCGCCTACGCCGTAAACGTAGCTTGCCGATGGTTTGAACTTGCCCGGCTGCGCATCAACTGGCTGAATCGAACCCAGGCGGCCATCCGCATAGACATGCGACAGCATTCCCTTCCACGCCTTCTCCACGATTGGCTGGTACTTGGCGCGATCCAGAATGTGGCTGTTGATGCCGTAGGCAAGACCGTAGGTAATAAATGCCGAGCCTGACACCTCAGGCAGCGGATACGCATCCGGATCGAGCAGGCCAGATCGCCACAGTCCATCAGGACTCTGTATCTCGGCCAGCTTCTCTGCCATTTGCCGGAATTGTTCCACATACTTATCGCGGCTCGGATAGTTCTTCGGCATAAACTCCAGCACATTCACCAGTCCAGCCATTACCCAGCCATTGCCGCGCGACCAGAACAGCTTCTTGCCGTTCTCTTCCTTCTTGTTCAGATAGCGGTTATCACGGAAGTAAAGATGCTCTTGTGGATCATAAAGTTCGTTTGAAGTCAGCCACCACTCATGGTCCATATAGTCGAGATACTTTTTGTCATGCGTAATCGCGTAAGTGCGCAGCAGTACTGGCGGCGACATAAATAAAGCATCGCACCACCACCACAACAACTTATTCGGATCGTCCGGGCGTGCTACCAGTCGGTCCATGGTCTCCTTCGTATCGGCCATGCGCACCGGCTTATGCTTCTTCATATACAGGTCCAGATAAACCTGCCCAATCGCCTGATCGTCAGCATGTGGGAATCGCTGCTGAATCAGCTTCCAGTCAAAGCGCTGTCCCATCTTCACCATGGCATCGCGATACTTTTTGTCATGGGTCTCTTCCGAAGCGGCAATAAAACCGTCATAGAGCGCCGCATATGTCCATAGCTGGTTAAACTTCGGTTCGGCCACAGATAACTGCCAATCGGCAACTTTCTTTACCGCCGCCGTGATCGCCTTCGGCGTTATATCCGGCGAAAGATCTGTAGCAAGCGGCCCGGGATCATCCGGCGCATCACCAGAATTGCTTCTGTCCGGAGGAACAGTATGCGGCTTAGCATGGGTAGCCGTCTGCGCAATTGCAGGCAGACATGGAGCGGCGAGAAACGCGCCCAGAAGAAGTGCGCTGGTCAGCACGCGACCCGGCGCAACAGAGAACAGTGGAGATGCAACTTTTTTTAGAGAAAGCATAATGGACTCCATTAAATCAGACCTTCGTTCATAACTAATGCAACCGCGCTGCGCAGCCGCGCCGTATTGCCTTCAAAGGATGGCCGCAGCTTTGGCACTCTTGAAAGCGAATTTTTCTTGAGCTCTGTTTCTATTGCAGGGCCAAACAGATGCCATGCAGCGGTAATGTCTCCCACCACAATAATCTCGTTGGGTGCCAGCGCCGAGGCAATCATTCGCAGACCGCGGCCGAGAAACAAACACATCTTCTCCAGCGCTTTCACCGCATGAGGATCCTCCGCCTGTGCCATCTTCACCAGCGCCGTAAAGTTCGACGGTTCTTTCGCACCATTTCCATTCAGCTCATGGTAATAACGCAGACCGGCACGATTAGAGGCCACCGTCTCCCAGCAGCCCCGATTCCCGCAACCGCAGAGCGGACCACTGGTATCCATCTGCACATGACCAAACTCGCCCGCCATTCCATTAGAGCCGCGTAGCAGTCTACCGTTGGCAAAAATCCCCGTTCCAATACCTTCGGAGACGTTCACCACGACAAGATCGCGCGTTCCATCGCTGTCGCCAAACCACACTTCAGAGAGAGCACACGCATTCGCAACGTTGTCCATCTCGACCCGTAATCCGGTCGCGCGCTCAATTCGCGATTTGATGCTGTGGATTGGGCCGCTCAGATTCGGCGCAAAGATCAGCTTCTGCATCGTTGG
The DNA here is from genome assembly GCA_035656355.1 of Edaphobacter sp. Classification (GTDB taxonomy): domain Bacteria; phylum Acidobacteriota; class Terriglobia; order Terriglobales; family Acidobacteriaceae; genus Edaphobacter. The sequence goes on along the minus strand of DASRSR010000060.1, from coordinate 16,305 downwards.
ATCAGCGCGTCCCGGCAAGCTGATGCCAATACCGTCAAAAGACTTGTCGCTGTGGGCCGCGATCAGTTTGCGGACCGCAGTAACAATCGGCTGAATCGCCTTGTTCGGATCGGTCGGCACATCCACCACATTCTGAGCCACAATTTTGCCGCCCAGATCGGTCACCGCAACCGTAGTCTGTCCCGGGTGAATATCCAGCGCAATCACCGCGCGATGATGGTTCAGCTCCAGAAAAGTTGGACGGCGTCCCCGTGGCAGTCTCCCCGTCGAGCCCTCCAGCACCCATTTGTCGCGAATCAGGTCTTCAACAATCAGCGATACCGTACTCCGCTGCAGGCCCGATATTCGCGCCAGATCAGCACGTGAGAGCGGCTGTCGTGTACGAATCAGGTTGAAGACAAGATTGCGGTTAATCAGCCGCGGTGTCTTATTCGATGCACTCTGTTTCCGGGTAAATGTAAACGACGCTGATGATGAATTTGGCATTCCCAACTTTCCAGGTACAACTCAAACACTGCAACCTGACTTCCCAAACTCCCTTCGCTGCACACAAAGAGAGCGTACAAAGAAACATCCATCCTTGACATCTGTGCAGACGAGTCTTTATATCACTTGAGTCGGCGATTTTGTAGATGCTTTGAATTATTACCTTCCCAAAACATCAAAATCTGCCAGATTTCCTGCCCCAATGCGCGCAGGAAAGGAGTCTTTTCATGGTTTCTCGACGGCAGTTTTTGAAGACGGGCGCTTCCGCCGCCGCAATTTCTCTGCTCCCCCGCACACCGCTCCATGCTTCCATCGCCACACTTGCCAGCAGCGCAAACGCTTCTCTCGACGGCGCCCAGGCTAGCCGACTCACCAATGGCTGGGAGTTTCTGCGCGAATCGATGGGTGGCCCGTGGGAAGTCTGGCATAGCAAGGAAACTGCCGTCTGGCAGCCAGTCGCCATGCCGCACTGCTTCAATGCCTACGACGGCTGCGACCCCGACGTTCCTTACTACAAAGGCAATGGCTGGTATCGAACCCACGTCTCCATCGCCAATCCTTACCCATCCGGTCGAACTCTGCTGCACTTCGAGGGCGCTGGCCAGTCTGCTGCCGTCTACGTTGGCGAAACCCTCGCCGGAAAACATACCGGCGGATACGACGAGTTTGTCGTTGACATCACTGAACTCGCCGCCGCTTCTCCAAAATCCACGACCGGCAAGTCGAAGCAGCCCACCGGCATCCCTCTCGCTGTACTCTGCGACAACTCCCGCGATCTCGACCGCATTCCCTCCGACCTCAGCGACTTCAGCCTCTACGGCGGCCTCTATCGTCACGTCAACCTCGTCTACGTCCCCGCTGTTTCCTTCGAAACGGTGCACGTCCGTACCGAGTTGCCTACACCTTCTTCTCCGGCAAAGATCACTGTCCTCGGCTGGCTCTACAACCCCGCTTCCAGCACAGGCGCACTCCAGATCACCGTCGATGTCCTCGATGCCAACGGTACTTCGGTTCACCATTCCAACCGCAGCATCGCTCCCTGGAAAGACTCGCAGGAGCTCGCCACTTTTACGATCGACAAGCCTACACTTTGGAGTCCATCGACTCCTCATCTCTATCAGGTCAACATCACCCTCAGCGGCTCCGGCGGCGAGTATGTCGCGCGCGAAACTTTCGGCATTCGTCACACCGAGTTCGTAGAGCATGGCCCTTTCAAGCTCAATGGCGAGCGCCTTCTTCTGCGCGGCACTCATCGTCACGAAGACCATGCCGGTTACGCCGCTGCCATGCCCGACGACCTCATCGACCAGGAGATGCAGTTGATGAAAGAGATGGGTGTCAACTTCATCCGGCTGGCACACTATCAGCAGTCGCGTCGCGTGCTCGACAACTGCGACCGTCTCGGCATTCTCGTCTGGGAAGAGGTCCCCTGGTGTCGCGGCGGCGTCGGTAACGACACCTTCAAAGACATGACGCGCGACAAACTTCGCACCATGATCGCGCAGCACTACAACCATCCCAGCGTCCTTCTCTGGGGCCTCGGCAACGAAGACGATTGGCCCACCGAATATCCCGAGGTCAATAAGCAAGCAATCCGCGATTTTTTTCAGGAGCTGAACGCGCTCTCACACGAACTCGACCCCTCACGCTTCACCACCATGCGTCGCTGCGACTTCGCCCGCGACATTACCGATGTCTACTCTCCTTCCATCTGGGCCGGATGGTATCGCGGCGAGTACACCGAATATCAGAAATCCCTCGAGACCGAGCGCGAACGCGTCAAGCGCCTCTTCCATGCCGAATGGGGCGCCGACAGCCACGCCCGCCGTCACTCTGAAGATCCCGATAAAGTACTCGCCAAAATCGTCACTGGCCACGGCACTGACGAACGAGGTATGGACTATCTCTTCACCGGAGGACAGGCCCGCGTCTCCAAAGACGGCGACTGGTCAGAGACCTACGCCTGCAACCTCTTCGACTGGTACCTCAAAACACAGGAAACGCTTCCCTGGCTCACCGGCTCCGCGCAGTGGATCTTCAAGGACTTCACAACTCCTCTGCGTGTCGAAAATCCCGTTCCCCGCATCAACCAGAAGGGCGTCATCGAACGCGACATGACCAAAAAGGAAGGCTATTTCGTCTTCCAGTCCTACTGGAGCGAAAAGCCCATGGCCCACATCTACGGCCATAGCTGGCCCATCCGTTGGGGCGACAAGGGAGAGGCAAAGATGGTCAAGGTCTACTCCAATTGCGATACAGCCGAGCTTTTCGTCAATGGCAAATCCGCCGGAGTCAAACACCGCAACAGTCAGGACTTCCCCGCCGCTGGCCTGCGCTGGATGACGCCCTTTGTGCAGGGTAAAAACAAATTGCGTGTCATCGCTTCCAAAAATGGCACTAAAGTCGAAGACCAAATTGAGTTTCTCTATCAGACAGAGAAGTGGGACGCTCCTGCAACGTTAAAGCTTAGCGAAATATCGCGCAGCACAATCAATGGACATCCTTCCGTTACCGTTGAAGCCCGCCTCTACGATGCCAAGGGTGTACTTTGTCTCGATGCTCGAAACCAGGTTCGTTTCACTCTCGCTGGCGTTGGGCAGCTCATTGATAATCAAGGGACATCGCGAGGCTCGCGCGTCGTACAGCTATACAACGGACGCGCCGAAATCTCGCTCCTCTCCAACGGTAGCGGCTCAATGATCGGAGTGCATACAAAAGGCATCGTTCCTGCCTTCCTCCATGTAGGCACCCCCGCCAGCTAATCTGTATTTCCCCATAATTTCTGCCAATACTTTAATTTCGCAAGAAAAAATGATTGACAATTGTTCGCTCAGCAAACTATTGTTTGGACGTCAAAATACTTCACAGAAACTTCATAGAAGAAAAACGTTTGACTTACGGAGGCTGTACATGAATATTTCTGCTCGCACTACGCTCCGAACTCTATCGGCGCTCTTGATTGCCTTATGTCTGAGTGGCGCGGCGATAGCACAGCTCACCACCGCAACGATGATCGGCACGGTTACTGATACGACCGGAGCCGTCATTCCCAATGCGACGGTCACAGTGACCCAAACCGATACCAATTTCACGCGTACCGTTACAACCAAAGCCGATGGCACCTTTCGGGACGAGTTTCTTCCGGTCGGCCCCTATAAGATCTCTGTTTCGTCTCCAGGATTTAAAACGTTGCAACGCGCTGGCGTTACTCTCTCCGTCATGCAGGAAGCCAGCTTGACGCTTGTGCTTGAGAATGGTGAAGCAACGGAAACCATCAACGTATCGAGCGGCGCTCCCCTCATCCAACTGAGTAACGCAACCATCGGACGCACCGTATCCAACGTTGAGATCGAAAATCTTCCTCTGGTAGGCCGCGACACGTACCAGTTGCTCAGCCTCACTCCGGGCGTTCAGTCGAACAAGGTTCAGAACAGCCTCGGCTTCAAGGAACAGCACGTTTACATCAATGGTTCTACCGACGACTTCACAGGCCAGGTCTCTTATTACCTCGATGGCGGCCTCAACATGACAGGTCTCCGCAATAGCGGCAATGCCATCCCGAATCCCGACGCTATCAGCCAGTTCCACGTCCAAACCAATAATTTCAGCGCCACTCTCGGACGCTATGCAGCCGCTGTCGTCAGCCTCGTCACCAAGAGCGGAACCAACCAGTTCCATGGATCGGCATTTGAGTTTTATCGCACTAAAAACTTTACCGCCGTTGGTCACAATGAGACGACTAAACAGCCTTATGCCCGTAACGAGTATGGAGCGACATTCGGCGGCCCGATTCGCAAGGACAAGGACTTCTTCTTCGGCAGTTTCGGTGGATTGCGCGCGACCACCTCTCCGGGATTCAGCGGCAGTGTTCCCAGTGCAGCGCAGATCGCCGGCAACTTCTCGGAAAATCTCCCCACCGACATCACTTCTTGCTCACAGAGCCCGTCCAAGGCAGACAATGCCAATTTCAAGTTCCTCGTCTGCAATCCCAAGACCAACAAACCTTACCCCAACAACATCATTACTGACCCGCTCGATCCCACTGCAGTCAGCATCATGAACTATCTTTACTCCAAAGGCGTCAAGCCTGGAGCAGGTCCCCGTATCTTCGGCGACAACCAGTACACCTACCGTGAGTACGCGCCGACACCGGAAAAGTACAACGAGTACCTCATCAAAACCGACCACCAGATTACAGCGAACCACCGGCTCACCCTCAGCTATTTCCTCTACGACTACAGCATCAAAATCAATCCCGGTGGCCTGACCCCCACAAACTGGAGCTACTCGCTCTATAAAACTAAGCAACATAATGCCAACGTCAGCGACACCTGGACCATCAACGCTCGCACCGTCAATCAGGCATGGCTCAGCTATACCCGGCAGGCCGGTGGTCGTAATCCAGTCCCCGACAACAGCACGTTTGCCGACTTTGGCTCCGACTTCGGCATCTCGGGCCTGCCTTCCCGCGGACAGGTCAGCGTCCCCGGCTGGTTCACACTTTCGCAGTCCATCACCGGTCCCAAAGCCGGTACCAACCTCTACGCCTTTCGCGATGTGCTGAGCACATCGCGTGGTCATCACACACTGTCAATGGGAGCCGAAGCCAGCCTCGAAAAAGACTTCCAGCTCACCTCCCTCGACAACTACGGCGTATTCAGCTTTGACACCACCAAGAGCGCCCGCACCACAAACGCTCTCTCGAACTACATGATGGGTCTTCCTCAGAAATATGAGCAGGACACCAGCGAGTATGCCGAGGCCAACTACTGGAACTATGCTCTCTTCCTTCAGGACGACTGGCATATCCTCCCGAACCTGACCATCAATCTCGGCCTGCGCTACGACTGGCAGCAGGCGCCAACTGATACTCAGGACCGCCAGACTAACTTCAAGCCGGGCGTTCAGTCACACGCCTTCAAGAACGTCAGCATCGCTGGAAAGACCGGCCCTCAGCTTGCCCCCATTGGCATGCTATTCCCCGGCGATCCCGGCGTACCTACCAGCGGAGCGTATACCCCCTACAATCACATCTCTCCTCGTGTCGGCATCTCCTGGGATCCCTATGGCAATGGCAAGACAGTCTTCCACGCTGCCGGCGGCCTCTTCTACGGCGGAATCTCCGGCAACCTGTGGGAGCTTCCTTCAAACTTCGCTCCCTATGCTGTCCGGCCTACCTTCAGCAAGGTCGTCTCCATGGCGCATCCTTACTCCAATGACCCGACGGAATTCCCTGGTGGAACCAACCCGTTCCCAAGCCTCACTTATATTCCTCACACCTCAACCGCCAGCTTCCTGGCACTTAACCAGGTCGCTTCCTTCGATCCGCACTTCAATTGGCCAGTTACCTATCAGCTCAACGCTGGTATTCAACAGGACCTCGGCCATGGCGTTGCGCTGACAATCAACTACGTCGGCTCTCTCAACCGCAAGCTGCCCATCTATAAGGAACTCAATCCGCCGCAGTTCAACATCGCTCCTGATGGCACCTCAGGCCCAAGCTGCACCGACAAAACTCAGGCTTGCGCCTATGTCAATACCAGCGGCACCGTCAACAACCGTCGTGTCTTGAACTCGCAATATGGAGTCTCCGCGGCAAATCCCATCTACTCTAACGTCTATAACCTTCAGTCCACGCAGAACTCCAACTACAACGGCATGCAGGTCGTAGTTGAAAAGCGCATCTCGCATAACTTCAGTGCCCGTGGCCACTACATCTGGAGCAAGACACTTGCCAGCAACTCGCTCGACGGCTCCAACCTTGCCGCCAACTTCATCGACCCCAACTATCCGCAGCTTGAAGCCCACCAGCGTTCCAGTGAAGACCGCCGCAACATGGCGACGATCTCCTTCGTCTGGAATCCGGACTACTTCAGCGCCTATAACCGCCTCGTTCGTACCGCGCTGAACGGCTGGACCGTCACCGGCATCATCACCATGAACAGCGGCCAACCCTTCACCGTTACCACCGGAACCGATGTCAACGGCGACGGCAACAATAACGATCGCCCCAGCATCATCCCAGGCGCTCAGCCACGCACTCTGGTCAGCCGCTCGCGCACCGCCGAAATGAATGAGTGGTTCGATACCTCGGTCTACTGCGTCCCTGGCACCGATGGCTGCCCCGGCGTTGGCCCGCTCGGCCTCCTTGGTAACACCCGCCCCATGCAGCTTGACGCTCCCGGTTACCGCGACGTTGATGCATCGCTGTTCCGCACCTTTAGCATCTACGACAATCTCCGGTTCCAGTTGCGCGGCGAGTTCACCAATGTCTTCAACCTCACTAACCTCGGTACTCCCACCACTGCCATGAACAGCGCCAACTTCGGCAAGATCACAGGCAGCGGCGGTAGCAACCGTATCATCCAGGTCGGCGGCCGCATCCTCTTCTAAGGTTGCGGAAATTAAAACAATATTCCCTGTCCGGCCTCATGCCGGTCTCCCTGGCCCGGATCGATTCATCGATTCGGGCCGTTTTTCTTTGGCGCCACTAACCCACGTCATCTCGACCGAGCCGAAGCGAAAGCAAAGGCGAGCGGAGAGACCCCTGTATTTCAGATTCGTCATCCTGACCAAAGTCGAAGGGAAGAACCTGCGGTTCTCCGCAAATCGAATCCAACTTCCATGTCTTAAAATGAAGCCCTCCATGAACCACTGAAAACATTACCTCCGGTATAGTTAGTCTTCGGCTTTAATTATTTTTTGGAGGGTACTTCTGTGCGTGTTCCCGGTGTATTTGCTGCCGCGCTTCTGCTTGGTAGCGTCCTGTGCTGTTCCGTCCGAGCGCAGGATCTTGCCAGCTTTGAAAAGCGGACCACCGTCAAGGTGCTTCCCAACGGTCTTACCCTCATCATCTGCGAACGGCATGAAGCCCCCGTCTTCAGCTTCTATACTCTCGTCGATGCCGGCTCTGCCAATGACCCTCAGGGCGACAGCGGCCTCGCCCATATGTTCGAGCACATGGCCTTCAAGGGCTCTACCGAGATCGGCACCACCAACTACCCCGCCGAAAAAGTCGCGCTCGCCAAGGTCGAAACCGCCTACGCTGCCTACGATGCCGAATACCGCAAGCGCGTCGGACAGGACCCGGCAAAACTCGCTCAGCTCAAAAAGGCCTTTCAGGAAGCCGAAGCCGCCGCTCAGAAATACGTCATCCCTAATCAATTCTCCGAAATCGCGGAACAGAACGGAGCCGTCGGCCTCAATGCCTCCACCAGCGAAGACTCCACCGACTACTTCTGGAGCATGCCCTCGAATCGTCTTCAGTTATGGGCTTACCTCGAAAGCCAGCGCATCGGCCACCCTGTTCTTCGCGAGTTCTACAAAGAACGCGATGTCGTGCAGGAGGAGCGCCGTATGCGCGTCGACTCCTCGCCCATCGGCCGCATGATCGAGCAGTTACTCGCCACCGCCTACGTCGCTCACCCCTATGGTCGCAGCGGAGTCGGCTGGGAAAGCGAACTCAGCCAGATCACCGCAACCGAAGCTGCCGCCTTCCACAAAAAGTATTATGTACCTTCCAACATCGTGATCGCCGTCGTCGGAGACGTAAATCCCACCACTGCGATGCCGATCCTCGAGCGCTACTTCTCCACCATTCCCCCAGGCCCAAAGCCTGAGCCGATGACCACCGTCGAGCCTCCGCAGTTCGCCGAAAAGTCCGTCGTCATCCGCGAAGCCACTCAGCCCTTCTACATCGAGGCCTACCACCGCCCCGACTACCGCGACCCTGACGACGCAGTCTACGACGCCATCTCTGACATCTTCTCTAATGGACGCACCGCTCGCCTCTATCGCAGCCTCGTGCGCGACCAGCGCATCGCCGCCGAAGCCCAGGGCTTCAGCGGATTCCCCGGCGACAAGTTCCCCGGCCTCTTCGCCGTCTATGCCGTCCCGCTCCCCGGCCACACTCCCGAAGAGATGCGCGCTGCCATCCACAGACAGCTCGATCTGCTCAAAGATCAGGACGTCACCGACGAAGAGCTTGCCCGCTTCAAGACCCGCGCCCGCGCTGACCTCCTGCGCGGCCTGGCCGACAATCAGGGCCTCGCACATCAATTGGCTGAGTACCAGACCCGCTACGGCGACTGGCGCGAACTCTTCCGCCAGCTCACCCGCATCGACGCTGTCACCAAGGCCGATATCCGCCGCGTCGCCAACAAAATCTTCATCGCCAGCAACCGCACCAGCGCACAGATAGACTTTGTGCCGCCACAACAAACGCGCCCTGAACCATCGAAACTCCCAACACCGCATACACCCCCTCCAGCACAAAAAGGAGGTGTGAAATGAACCCCTTCTTCCAGACCACACCACCAACCCACGTCATCTCGACCGACCATGTTTCCAGGTACCCCAAGGCTTCAGCCTTGGGTCTCTCAGACTCAAAACGAGAAAGGGGCTTTAGCCCCTGGAGTATGCCCTTACAAAAGCCCGGAACTCCCTCCGAAGCAGCCAAACTCTCTATGAAAAAGCTCATCCAGACAGCCTTCCTCGCATCCTCGCTGCTGCTGCTGCCCCTCGTGCTCCCTGCCCAAACTACTGCCCCACACAGCCACACCCAGGCACAACCCTGGAAGAGCATCCCTATTCCGCCGCTCCACGCCTTCAAGCCCGAGAAACCCAAACGCATCGAGCTGGCCAACGGACTCGTCATCTTTCTTCAGGAAGACCACGAGCTTCCCTTCATCAACGGGTCCATCCTCATTCGCGGCGGCAGCCGTGATGAACCTGCCGACAAAATCGGCCTCGTCTCGCTCTACGGACAAACCTGGCGCACCAGCGGCACCACCTCTGTCAGCGGCGACAAGCTGGACGACGAGCTTGAGAACAAAGCCGCCAGTCTTGAAACCAGCGGCAGCATCGCTACCACCTCCGTCAACTGGTCCAGCCTCAAAGGCGACTTCGACACCGTCTTTGCCGCCACAATGGACCTGCTCCTCCATCCCGACTTCAAAGCCGACAAGCTCATGCTTGCCAAGCGGCAAATCGATACCGCCATCTCTCGCCGCAACGACGACGCCAGCGGAATTGCCATACGTGAGGCTCTCAAGACGGTCTACGGCGCAACCAATCCCTACGCTCGTCGCCCCGAATACGCCACCGTCGATGCCGTTACTCTTGCCGATCTCAAGGCATGGCACGACAAAACCGTCGTTCCCAATGGCATGATCGTTGCCGTCTCCGGCGATTTCGATAGCGCCGCAATGGAGGCCAAGCTACGCGCTGCCTTCAGCCCCTTGCACCGCGGCACTCTTATCCAGACACCCTCAATCCACTTCACCCCGCCCAGTCAGGCCATCTACTTCGCCAATAAGAGCGATATCGATCAGTCCAACGTTCTCATCGTCGGCCTCGGCACCGAGCGCTCCAATCCCGACTACTACGCCCTTAGCGTTATGAACGAAGTCTTCTCCGGCGGCTTCGGCTCCCGCGTCGTGCAGGATGTACGCACCAAACTCGGCCTCGCCTATGATGTCGAAGGCTCATATGGCGCCTCCTACGACCATCCCGGCATCTTCTATGTCCTTGCAGGCACCAAAAGCACCACAACTGTCGCTGCCATCAAAGCCATGCTCGACGAAGTCGATCGCCTGAAGACCGAGCCGCCCACTCCATCCGAACTCGCCAAAGCCAAGGACCAGCTTCTCAACTCCTTCGTCTTCCACTACGACTCGCCCGAAAAAACGCTCGCCGAACAGGTGCTGCTGGCCTTCTACAACTACCCCGCCGACTTCCTCGACAAATATAAGAGCGGCATCGAAAAGGTCACGTCCGCCGACGTCGCCCGCGTCGCCAACAAATATGTGCAACCATCGAAGCTGGCCATCGTCGTCGTCGGCAACCAGTCCGAGATCACGCCCAAGCTCGACACCCTCGGCAAAGTCACCGATCTCGACATCTCGATCCCGCCGCCGCCCCATGCTTCTCAACCGAAAGGCAATTAGCGAAGCTCTGATAGCAATTAGCGAAGCTCTGATATAAGTTAAATCCGGCTGTTCTCTAAGAACCTTCGATTAAGTCCGGCTTTGGCCATAAGATGCCGCAATTAACGGGGCTTTAGCCCCTGAGGACATGCTTGACGACTCAATCAGGCTTTCCTTAGGTCAGGGCTGTTGTTTTCGTCTTCAGGGCCGAAGGCCCGTTCCATACCAGCCTGGGGCGATCTATCCTAGCCAGCTTTGCTGGCTGGGATGGAAAGCCCCAGGATTCGAGCCGTGCAAACCAGAGCGATGAAGGAGCGACACATAGGAAGCTACGCCTCATTGCCTCTGGGGTGTTCTCCAAGAGATCTCTAACTAAGTCTGGCTTTCGTTAAGGACGCCCGGGTGCCCCATTCATCGCGATGGCTTTATCGTCGCGATGGGTGGGAATGCACAATCCTCAACCCACGTCATCTCGATCGGAGCCGCACGGTTCTATCGCGCGGTGCAGTGGAGAGACCCCTGTATTTCGCTCTTGACCTTGATGATTTCGCGCAGGCGATTTTTCTAGACAGCTTCTTAGAAGATGTGTCCGGCTGTACTCTTAGAATAAAGTGTCAAACTTTTCAGGAGCCATCAAAATCACGCACGTCATCTCATCTCCACCGGATTGCGCAAATGAATGAGAAACGTCGAACTCCACCAACCGGAAAGGGGACATAGATGAAACGGCTCATTATTGCCGGATTATTTCTTGCGCTTGCGACTACCGCAGCAAATGCGCAGATCAATGCGGGTGAACAGAAGCCCGAAGCTACCCTGCCTTTCAACATCACGCAGGTCACGACCCTCAACCTTCCCTGGCGAATCGCATTCCTGCCCGACGGCAGAATGCTGATCACCGAAAAAGTCGGTGCCTTGTGGCTTGTAACCCAGCAGGGAGACAAAACGCCGGTCGCGAATGTTCCGGCCTCTCTCTATAAAGGTCAGGGCGGCATGCTCGGCGTCTTTCTCTCGCCGCACTACGCCACCGATCACAGCATCTATCTCACTTACTCAGAGCCGGGAGACGGCGGTTCCAGCCTTGCGCTTGCACGCGCGCGCCTGTCGCTCACCAAAGACTCGCCAAGCCTTGAAGATCTCAAAGTAATCTGGCGCGATGGAGAAAGAGGCGAAGGCGGCCAGTTCGGCGCTCAGGTGGCCTTTTCGCCCGACGGCAAATATCTCTTCCTTACCGTTGGCGACCGCCAGCGCATGACGCCCGCTCAGGATCCGAACCAACCCCTCGGCAAGATTCTGCGCCTTACCTTGGACGGCAAGCCCGCTCCCGGAAATCCCATGGCTGGAAAAGTCGGTGCAGCCACGGTGCCTGTGATCGATCCTCCGCGAGACACCGAAGCTGCAAAAACCGCTCCGGTAGTAAGAACGTACACCTTTCCCGGACCGAACCTGACACCTGCGGAAACCTGGACCACCGGTCACCGTACACCTTATGGTCTGGCCTTCGCACCTGACGGCCGCCTTTGGGAGGTTGAACACGGCCCCCGCGGCGGCGATGAGCTTAACCTGATCGAGCCCGGTAAAAACTATGGCTGGCCGCTTGTCTCCTACGGCGTCAACTACGATGGTGTGCCTATCCCCAGCCCAGACACGCGGCCCGATCTGACTAAGCCCGTCATCTACTGGGTTCCGGTCATCGCACCCGGCAATCTCATCTTTTACAAGGGCAAAATGTTCCCGCAATGGAATGGCTCCGCTCTGATCAGCGGTCTGGCTACCGAATCCATCAGCCGCATCACCTTCGATGGCCATGGTGGAGCGAAGCCCGCCGAGCGTTGGACTGTCGCCCATCGGGTTCGCGATCTCGAAGTCGCCCCCGATGGCGCAATATGGATGCTTGAAGATGCCACACCCGGAGGCGTCTTCCGGCTAACCCCAAAAAAGTGAGTCGCCTCCAAAAATTCAAGAGGGACAGAATGAATTCTGTCCCTCTTGAATTTCCCAGGGTACTGTCAAACTCTTTGACCGGCTAGCTCCTTTATTCTCAAGTTCATATACCTGCCGATTTCTCTGTCCCATTACTAAATGGAATATTGCATCCCGATAACTTTTCGGACAAAGTCCATACCGAAGTTCAGACTTAAGCCCTCTTTAAAGACCTACTCTTGCGGCATCTGATATTTCGTGTTGCTGACAACAACATCCAGATCAAGACTCCCCAAAGCTTATTTCGTATAACGGTCGGGTTCGAGTCGCTTAGATCGCCACCGCTGAAATTGACTCCCCTTCTTCCTTATGTCCGAATGTCTGGATCTTAGACCTCTTTCAGAAAATCGATGGCATCGTAGTACGACAACTGCATCGCGATCAGCTGCACTCCACGCAGACACAGAAGATGAAAGAGAAGAAAAAAAAATACGCAGGGACAGCCCTGAGGACAGTTGGGCTTGGTCTCATCACCGGAGCGGCAGATGATGATTGCTCCGCGATTGGGACGTATGCACAGGTAGGAGCGCAACTGGGATACAAAGCTCTCTGGACAGCTCCTGTTATTTTGCCCATGATGATGGCGACAGTTTACCTGGCAGGTAAGCTCGGGCAAGTGACAGGAAAAGGCCTCTTCGGAGTACTAAGGTGCCACTATCCCCGCTCACTTATCTATCTCTTCCTGGTAGGCGTAATTATAGGAAATACGATTGAAGCGGGTGCCGATATAGGAGGCATCTCTGCCGCAATAGGGATATTTCTTCCTCTTCCGCGATGGGCGATTCTTCTGTCGATAACAGCCATAATTTTGTCTTTACAACTCTGGGGATCGTATGCGGTGATTCGGAATATATTCCGTATTCTGGCCATGTCGTTACTGGGGTATATTGGGTCGGCGTATCTGGCAAGGCCCGATCTTCACAAAGTGATTCATGGGACTTTATTGCCCACGCTTTCCTTCAATAAGGAAACTTTATCGCTGCTTGTCGCCATTGTAGGAACATCACTCTCGGCCTATCTTTACACTTGGCAATCGAATGAAGAAGTGGAAGAACAAAGGGAAGAAGATCCACATGCTCCACCGAGGCCTCGTGAGACATCAGAGACCCAGTTGCACCGTGCGGGATGGGACGTTATTTGGGGCATGCTATTTTCGAACCTCGTCATGTACTCCATCATCCTGGCTGCAGCCGCAACATTATTCATCTCGGGCAAGCACAATATCACTTCAGCGAGTGAAGCAGCCGAATCGCTGGTTCCGCTTGCAGGGCGTGCAGCATCTTTGCTCTTCGCTACCGGGATCGTAGGTGTCGGCTTTCTTTCAGTTCCAGTGATGACAATTGGAGCTTCTTATGATCTCTGTCAGACAATGGGATGGAAAAATGGGCTCCATTTTAGCCCCAGACAGGCAAAACGATTTTATGGCGCGATCATATTCATCACCCTGATCGCCATGGGGCTGAACTTCTTCAATATCAATCCTATGCATGGATTAGTCCTTGCTGGGATTGTGCAAGGCTTCTCCTCCCCGCCACTGATGTTCCTCATCATGCACATGACCAACAAACGTTCCATTATGGGTCCACATGTGAATGGACGATGGATCAACATCATGGGATGGACCACTACGATCGTCATTTTTGCGGCCTCTATCGGCCTGATATTCAGCTGGTTTTTATCTTGAAGATCGTACAGTCCACAAACGTCAAAAGAATGTTTCACATTGTGAACCGTACCCTTAAAGCTCACCTTTTCCTGCACGGCGGGTGTCGCTCTTTGTGCATCTCACGTCACAGGTGCTGATGTAGGAGCTTTGATGCGTTTCATAATCTTTGGCCTGACAGTTTCTTCATCCTGGGGGAATGGGCATGCGACGCTTTGGCGTGGCCTTCTTAAGGCGCTAAGCCGTCGAGGCCACACGGTTATTTTTTACGAGCGGAACGTACCATATTACGCCAACACACGCGATGAGTGGCAGATACCAAGTGGAGTTACTGTTCGCATTTATGACTCTCTCGATGCGGTCAAAACTGAAGTTGTTCGCGAACTTAGAAATCATGATGTTGCATTGATTACAAGCTATTGCAACGATGGCCCCGCCGTCGCAGAATTGATACTTAATTCCAATGTCTCATTGCGTGCTTTTTATGATCTGGATACTCCAGTCACCCTGGATGCTGTACGGTCAGGCAAGCCCGTTCCTTATCTTCCAGTTCAAGGACTTTCCGACTTCGATCTCGTCCTCAGTTACACCGGTGGAAATGCACTCGAAGAGTTGCAGACACGCTTGGGGGCCCGCGCAGTCGTCCCATTGTATGGTTGGGTTGATCCTGAAACGCACGCTCCCACGCTCGCAGAAGATAGATTTCGATCGTTTTTGAGTTATTTAGGCACCTATGCCGCTGACCGGCAGAAAGCACTTGAAGAGCTTTTCATTTCGTCGGCGCGAGAGCGACCGGACGATCGGTTTTTAATTGGTGGAGCGCAATATCCGGCAAACTTTCCATGGACGGAAAACATTTATTTTGTTCGTCACATGCCGCCAGCATCTCATCCAGCATTCTTCTGTTCCTCTCGAGCAACTCTCAATGTTACCCGGCAGACCATGCTCAACTATGGCTTTTGTCCATCGGGGCGCCTCTTTGAAGCTGCAGCGTGCGGTGTTCCGCTGCTTACCGATACGTGGGAGGGCCTGGAAACATTTTTTACATTTGGCGAGGAAATTCTTCCAGTTCATACCCACGAAGATGTCCTGAATGCTCTCTCCTTGCCTGATAAGGAGCTATTCCGAATTGCATCTGCCGCCAGAGAACGCACACTGGAGCAGCATACTGCCGAACATCGAGCGATTGAATTGGAATCAATTTGTGAACGCACGTTCGCGGGTGCATCGATTTACAGCGGCAGTCACTGAGACAACCGAGGAGAATATATATGTGGGGCATTATCCCGGCCGCAGGCTCTGGCAGCAGGATTCAGCCGCTAGCCTTTTCCAAGGAACTTCTTCCTGTTGGTAGTCGTGTCGAAAACAAGATCGAACGTCCACGCGCAGTTAGTGAGTACCTTGTAGAGCGCATGATTGCTGGGGGAGCCAACAAACTCTGCTTTGTCATCGCTCCGACAAAGACAGACATCCTTCAGTATTATGGCTCGCGCTTATGGGGAGCAGATATTGCATATGTTGTGCAACCGGATCCAGGTGGGCTTTGTGATGCAGTATTTCGTGCTGCTTCACTCGTGACAGATGATGAATGTGTCCTCATTGGATTGCCGGACACCATCTGGTTGCCACAGAATGCTCTTGCAAATCTTAGTGATGAACAATTTTCATTATTACTCTTTCCTGTTGACCAACCTCAGTTCTTCGATGCCGTGGTCACCGATGAACAGGATAATGTGCTTCAAATCCAAGTCAAGCAGCCTGCGGCATCTACTCATTGGATTTGGGGTGCAATGAAGATGCCGGGTTACATCCTGCATGAACTTCATGACTTTTGGCGCCGGCCAGAACGCCACGATGAATATTTTGGGACGCTCATCAATGCGTGGCTTTCTGAGGGCGGCCATGCAACCGGTGTACACGCTGGCCACCAATATGTTGATACTGGAACACTACATGGATACCGCTCTGCAATTCATCTATTGGAGCACACAGAAGATTTGACCTGTAACATCCCTATCCCAAACAAGGAGATGACATCGGATAATGAGCTCACTCCCGCAAGCACTCGTTGATGACAGAACTCTTCAAGAAGAGATCGAAAGACTCGGCCCATGGTTCCACAATCTTCATCTCAATGGAATTCAGACCGCACCGAAGCATTTTCTGGGAGACTATCCTGCAGTCAAATTCGCAAGCTTTCGTGAAGCGATTCCCCATGATCTAACAGGTAAGACAGTACTCGATATC
>DASRSR010000059.1:0-44037 GCA_035656355.1 Edaphobacter sp. | reverse complement strand
AACTCGACCTCTGCAATCTCATTCATCTCAAGCTGCGTTGCAGCGACATGCTCCAGGGAATTCACATCAACCCGATGACGAATCGCCCGCACCGTCGCGCGAACCGAGCGCGTCGTATGCTTGGCGACATAAGTTCGCCCGACAACCAATGGGCTCTCGTGCATCCAGACAACCATGGCGCGAAAATGCCGGCTGACCTGCGGCAGTGCGCCTTTTGAAACCAGCATCTCGCCTCGGCTGAGATCGATCTCATCTTCCAGCTCAACAGTAATGCTCTGCGGATATGACGCAGCCGCAAGATCGCCATCGTAGGTCACAATGCGCTTCACCCTTGTTTCACGACGCGAAGGCAGTGCAACGACTGCCTCGCCCGCGCGCAGCACGCCGCGAGCGACCTGACCTGCAAATCCGCGGAAATCTGCGCCTGGACGCAATACAAGCTGCACCGGAAAACGCACCGGACCATCTGCTTCTCCTGCTCCCAGCGGAACCGTCTCCAGATACTCCAGCAGCGTTGGCCCGGAATACCATGGCGTTGCCTCGCTGACAGACACGACATTGTCGCCTTCAAGCGCGCTTACCGGAATCGCTTCCACACTTTTCAGGCCCAGATGCGCAGCCAGTCCGAAAAACTCGCGGCGAATCGCTGTAAACGTCTCCTCGGAGTAACCGACGAGGTCCATCTTATTCACCGCAGCGACGACATGCGGAATTCCCAACAACGCGGCGATATACGTATGTCTGCGTGACTGCGGCAACAGGCTGCCATGCTTCAGATAAGCCTTGGCATCAATCAGAACAATCGCGGCGTCCGCCGTCGAGGCTCCGGTTGCCATGTTGCGCGTGTACTGCTCATGCCCTGGAGTGTCGGCGATGATGAACTTCCGCTTCGAGGTCGAGAAGTAGCGATAAGCCACATCGATCGTAATGCCCTGTTCGCGTTCAGCCTTAAGTCCATCGGTCAGCAGGGAAAAATCCACATGACCGTTCGCAGCACGATTGACGCGGCTCTTCTTTACCGAGGCAAGCTGGTCTTCGTAGACACTCTTGGTGTCGTGCAGCAGACGTCCAATCAGCGTACTCTTGCCGTCGTCCACGCTGCCTGCGGTGGTGAATCGCAGCATCTCTTGCTCCAGATGCGCGTTGAGAAACTGTTCAAACTGTTCGGGTGAATCGGATACCAGAGTATGCGTTGCCATTAGAAGTATCCCTCCCGCTTCTTCGTCTCCATCGAGCCTTCTTCATCATGGTCAATCGCGCGATTCTCCCGCTCACTGCGCCGGAAGGTCATCAGTTCTTCAATGATCTTTGGCAGCGTATCTGCTTCGCTCGGCATCGCGCCCGTGCATGGAGCGCAACCGAGGCTGCGCATCCGCACCTTCATCGTTTCGACCTTCTCGCCGGGCAACAGCTTCATGCCTTCGCGATATAACGTCAGCGAGCCGCCGCGTCTGATTAGCTCGCGGTCCTGGGCAAAGTAGAGCGGCACAATCGGAATCTTTTCCGCGTAGAGATAAAGCCAGATGTCCAGCTCCGTCCAGTTCGAGAGCGGAAAGACACGAATGCTCTCGCCCTTGCGCAGCCGCGAGTTGTACAGGCTCCAAAGCTCGGGGCGCTGATTTTTCGGGTCCCATTGCCCCGACGTGTCGCGGAAGCTGTAGACACGTTCTTTGGCGCGACTCTTTTCTTCATCGCGTCGCGCGCCGCCAAAGGCTGCATCGAACTCGCCTTCTTTAAGTCCGTCCAGCAGACTCCGCGTCTTCAACAGACCGCAGCAGTTTTGCGTTCCCAGAGTGTAAGGGTTGGCTCCTGAAGCAATTGCCTCTTCGTTGCGATGCACAATCAGATCGGCACCGATCTCTTTTGTGTACTCATCGCGAAACTTGATCATCTCGGGAAACTTGTAGCTGGTATCGATGTGCAGCAGCGGAAACGGAATCTTGCCCGGATAAAACGCCTTCTGCGCCAGCCGCAGCATGACCGAAGAGTCTTTGCCGATGGAATACAGCATCACAGGCCGGGCAAACTCGGCCACTGCCTCCCGCAGAATGGCGATGCTCTCAGCTTCCAGAGCCTGAAGGTGATTCAGACGGTTCAGCGCTCCTATTGATTCCAGTTCTGTGGCAATCATTATTTGTTGTCTCCCAGAAGGGTTGTTCACAAAGGACCGTCAGCAGATGGTCCCTGAACAGAAGGTTTGATTGGAAAGAAAGGTATGGGCCACTAGCACATACAACGCTGCGAGGTCATCGGGCGACAACAACACGCGCGGATAATTGGCGACACCATATAGATAGAAGTATACCTTTCCGTCAATAACACGCGCAACCGAGCGTGTCGCGGCCTATTTCGCATGGCACGGCGTTTTCTTCGTACAAGAATCTCTCTGAGAGAAATCGAATCATTGCTGAAGTTCTGCTAAACTAGCTCAGTCGGCACGGCTTCCAGCAAGTCTTCCCAGAACTTGAGCTTTACGGAATGCACCTGTTCGCCGCCATCTCACCGCAGCACATATTCGGGGCGTAGCGCAGTCTGGTAGCGCACCTGGTTCGGGACCAGGGGGTCGGAGGTTCGAATCCTCTCGCCCCGACCATTCTTCTATTTTGACCCTTTTGAAGATTAGGTCGAATGGGTATCTATATGTGGGTGTTGCACTTACAGCATCCACAGAAAAGTTCGAACACAGCATTCTGAGCAGTTTGGCTTTTTCCGTGGAAGCCTGCGAAAAATACAGTAAATAGGCCTTATTCGCGAGTTCGAACACTCTCTGAGCATCCAGCGCTCTATCAGTATTTTCAGAGCTGGTGAGGCCGTCGATGGCAAGCTTCACCTGCTGCTCTTCCTCCCTCCATTCGGCCATCTTGCGTTCCCAGAAGTCCTCAGGGATCTTGCCGTCCAACTTGTCGACGTAGGCGGAGTCCATGCGATTCCGGATGGATGTGAGACGGGATTGCAGGCGTGCTTTCGCCTTCTCCAACCTACCCACGACCTGATCCTGGTCTGCACGCAGCATGGCCACGATCTGAGCAACGATTTCTGGCGGCACCTGCAGGTTTTTCAGAGGCTCTCCATTCGCTCTGACAAAATCTCTTCCTTGAAACGCGGGAGATCGCATTTGCCGCGGTTCCCGGTGCATCGATAGTAGACATACTTCTCTTTTTGAACCTCGCCGGTGAGCATGCAGCCGTCGTTGGCGCAGTTCATCAATCCCCGAAAGGCGATCTCCCGCTTGGAATACTTAGGACGATTGTGTCCGGCGAGGACCTCCTGAACCCGCTGGAAGGTCTTGGGATTGATGAAAAGGGGATGTGTCCCAGGGTAGGTCTCCCCGGACCACTCAAAAAAGCCGACGTAGAACCTGTTCTTGAGGATTAGGTGAACGTTGCCCCGGCTCATGGTCTTGCCGAACTCCGTCTTCAGCATCTTGCGAAGCGTCGAGAGCGTGTGTTCTCCGGTTGCGTAGAGTTCCATGAGACGGATGACCATAGGGGAATCAGTGGGATCGACCTCGATTGTTCGTTCGGTCTTATTATTGCGATAGCCAAAGGGGGCGTGGCCGGGGAAGATGCCCTGGGAGGCCTTCTCCAACCTACCCTTCTTCACCTCTTCCTTAAGGTTGTCGGAGTAGTTGCGAGCTACGACGAGGTTGATGCCGTGAATGAATTTCACCTGGGATTTCGACTCTTTGGAGAGGACCTGGTTCTCTTTAGCAAAGTGGATCTCAAGATCCAAATCTTCTAGGGTGACGGCGTCGCGGAAGTTTCTGTACAGGCGGTCGGTCTTCTCGACCAATAAGGTTCGGCAGGAGCGGTTCCTCTTGAACCAAGCCACCATCGCGTTGAACTGCTTCCGACCGGAGCACTTAGCCGTCTCCACATCCTCGAAAGCCCTGACGATCAGAAGATCTCCTCGTTCGCCATAGTCACACAGCAGCTTAGCCTGGGCTCCGAGGGAGAAGCCCTCCTGTTCCTGTTCACGGCTTGAAACGCGGGTATAGATAACAGCTGGTGTCATGCAATTTCTCGCTTATCGCGTGGCTCGACATGGATTTGGGTAGACTGCAGCTTATCCCATTTGTCGAGTAGGAGGAAGAAGTCGGCGAGTTGAGGTAGGCCGGCCTGAGTCAACTCCGTTCTAGGAGGAGAGCAGGGTGCCGCATCGATCCCGTTGGAGATCCCGTGCTTTCGCTCTGCTCCCGTGTCATTCACAAGGGGTCAATACCCCTGTGAGGACAATTTCCCCCGATTTAACTGCGCTGATTAAAGTACTTCTCTACGGGATTTAGTGCTTCACGAGGAAACTCAGCTATGAGGTTGTTGAAATACTGTTTCGTTTCTGCCACATAGACTAGGACACCGTGAGACGCGAGGGTGTCGTGAATACTCTGGACTAGGCTGATATCCCGACCGAGACGATCTACACCTGCGATGAGCAAGCAATCGATGGAGGGGTGCTCGCCTTCGACCGCAGTCAACAACTTCTCAAGGCCGGGGCGCTTGGAAGAACCCACTCCTCCGGTGCCGTTATCGATATAGACCGGATCGATCATGGACCATCCAAGCTCCAGAGCTGCTGCATTACATATTTTGATCTGGGACTGGATCGACTCGTTCTTGTTCATTGCGCTCCTGGCATAGATACCGCACCGGATTTTCCCAGAATTCTTCTTCTCGTTCATAACGGCTCCTGTATATCGAGTTGATTTTTTTGGCAATATGCGGAAACGACAATTCCCTGTTACCTTGTCGTTCACTCAATCACCCGACTGGCTAAAGAGTAACTTCTGAAGCTCACCTTTTCTGCAAACAAGTGTGGTGCTGACTCTTTGGAAATTGACTTCCTTACGAATGCCACCGGCACGGCCATCAGTGGAAGTCATGCGACCGTACCTCTAAAGCTAAATCTGCTAGTGCCCGCAGGCGCTTCGCTTTGACATGAATGACGCCATCCTGATTCTGCAAGGGACCTTCCGCAAGGATGAACTTGCTTTTCGTCACTATCAGTCTGTCCTTTTCATACAAATCCGGAGTGACGATCACATTGGCGATGCCGCTTTCATCCTCCATCGAAATAAAGACGAATCCATGTGCAGTGCCAGGACGCTGCCGGGCAATCACACATCCGGCTGTCCTCACGAAATGGCCATGCGGCAATGCTTTCAACTCCTCTGCGGAGAGGATATTTTCGCGACGCAACTCTTCTCTTCGATATGCCATTGGATGCTTCCCCACAGTCAAACCCGTTCCTGCATAGTCGGCCATCAGCCGTTCTTCCGTAGTCATCTTCTGTAACGGGATAAATGAAGAGTCTTCCCGAAGCAACTCACTCGATTGGCTGAAGAGTGGGCCTTCGAGTTTTCCGGCTCGTTCCGCCTGCCACAGCGCATCGCGGCGGTGTTCCACGCCATCGAGATTATTCAATGCGCCGATGCTGGCGAGCAAAGTGAGTTCTTTCCGGTTCAGCGACGTGACACGCACCACCAGATCCTCCACTGAGCCGAACAGTCCTGCGGCTCTCCTTGCGTAGACGATCGATTCAGCCGGTTGCTGCCGCAATCCCTTGGCATATCCAAACCCCAAACGTAAAGAAAGCGTGCCATCGCCATCGTGCTCAATCGTGCATTCCCAATGGGACATTTGAATGTCGATAGGGCGAATTCGTAATCCATGTCGTTGCGCATCCTTGACCAGTACAGCAGGACTGTAAAAGCCCATCGGCTGATTGTTGAGAATCGCACAGGTAAACGCTGCAAGATACTTCACTTTGAAATATGCCGACGCATACGCGATCAGAGCGAAGCTGGCAGCATGGCTCTCCGGGAACCCGTACAGAGCGAACGAGCTGATGTTCTCGATGATGGTGTCCTGTGTGGCCGTATCCAGCTTATTCGCCGTCATCCCGGCTCGTAGCCGTCCTTCGAGGTTTTTCATGCGCTCCCAGGAGCGGCGCATCCCTACGGCGCGGCGAAGTTCCTCTGCCTCTGTTCCGCTGAAGTTGGCAACCACCATTGCCATACGCAGCAGTTGCTCTTGAAAAAGAGGCACACCGAGCGTTCGCTTGAGTGTCGATTCGAGCGAAGGATGAGGATAGGAAATCTCTTCCTTGTTCTGCCGTCTTCGCATGTACGGATGCATCATGTTGCCAACGATGGGGCCAGGTCGGATGATGGCGACTTGTACTACAAGGTCATAAAATTTTTCAGGATGGTTACGCGGCAGAGAGGCCATCTGCGCCCGGCTCTCCACCTGGAACATGCCTACAGTGTCCGCACGTTGCAGTGTGCGATAGACCTCATCATCTTCCGGAAGCTGTGCCAGATCGACTTGCTCACCGTAATGCTTCGGAATCAATTCCTGGCAATCCTTGAGCACCGCCATCATGCCCAAACCAAGCAGGTCTACTTTAATGATGCCCAGATCGGCGCAGTCTTCTTTGTCCCACTGCACGACAGTGCGGCCCACCATCGACGCGCGTTCTAAAGGAACGATTTGATTAAGCTGTCCCTGGCAAATCACCATTCCGCCGGAGTGTTGTCCGAGATGGCGCGGCAAGTCCTGAATCCGCATACAGAGTTCCAGATACTTCGCGATGCGCGGATGCTTCAGGTCAAAGCCCGCATTCTGAAAGGAGTGGGCCATCGTGTCCCTTGACCCTTTCCACTCGAAGTTGGCGACAAGCGCAGAAAGACGTTGCAGTGATTCAGGGTCGAAGCCGAGAGCTTTGCCCACTTCGCGTGCTGCGGATTTTCCTCGATAGGTAATGACGTTCGCTGTCATCGCCGCGCCCAGTTCACCATATCGCTGATACACGTACTGGATGGCTTGTTCACGCTTTTCTTCGGATGGAAGGTCTAGGTCGATGTCCGGCCATTCGCCACGGCTCTCGGAAAGAAAACGCTCAAAGAGCAGTTCCATGCCGACTGGATCAATCGCAGTGATTTCGAGTGCATAGCAAACAGCCGAGTTCGCGGCACTGCCGCGGCCTTGAATCAGGATACCGTTCCGTTTGCAGAACTGCACGATGTCCCAGACGATGAGAAAGTATCCGGCAAAGCCGAGCTTCGCGATCAGCGCGAGTTCATGCGTTACCTGTTTCTTTGCTCGTTCCAGCAGATCGGTATTTCGCTTCGGCCCGTAGCGGCGAATGACTCCTTCTTCCACACGTTTACGAAGAAAGCTATCCATCGTCTCCCCGTCCGGAACCGGGTAGCGCGGAAACTCATATCCGAGATCGCCGAGTTGAAAGCCCAGACGAGAGGACAGCTCCAGCGTATTTTCGGTAGCTCCAGATACATCACGAAACAGCTTCACCATTGTGTCGGCAGCGCGGAGATGCCGCTGGCTGTTCACTGCAAGCAGGCGACCGGCACGGTCAAGTTCCGTATGATTGCGAATGGCTGTGAAGAGATCCAGAATCTCTCTGTCATACCGCGTTGAATAGCGCACGCCATTCGTCGCAATCACCGGCAGTTGCAAGGATTGCGCGATAGAGATAGCTGCCTGATTGCGCGCTTCTTCTTCGCACTCGCGGTGACGTTGCAGCTCTACATAGACGTTCTTATGACCAAAGATGCGAACGAGCCGCTCGACGACCTCACGTCCGGCCTGTTCGCCTCCGCGCATCAACGCAGCGGCCAATGGGCCTTCCTCTCCTCCAGTCAGACAGACCAGTCCCGAGGCGTACTCTTCCAGGTCGGAGAACTTGGCCGAGCCTTCTTGTTTCGTCGTCTCGCGCATTTTGAAGCGGGTAATGAGCTGGCAAAGATTTTGATAACCTTCGCGTGTCTCGCACAGCAAAGGAAGACGTGATGGTTCCGAAAGATGCTGGTGCGGCAACCACGCTGGCGGGTTCATTCGTTGGCCGAAACCTGAGACGGCTACTTCAACTCCCACATGGGCACGAATACCATTTTCAGCCGTGATTTTATGGAAACGCGCGGAGCCATAGAATCCGTTTCGGTCGAGCAAAGCCATTGCAGGCATCTCCAACTCAAAAGCACGTTGTGCCAACGTCTCCGGTAGGGAACCACCTTCAAGAAAAGAGAAAGCACTTGCTGCGTGCAGCTCGATATAGCCGTTAGTCATAGAGAGCCACCACCTGCCATTGGTCCTCGATGAGGTCACGGATGACACAGCAGAACAGCAGCGCATCGTCCTGAAAACGCGCGATGACATCCCATTGTTCGTGGCCCCAGATGGTCTCGTTCCACCACTCGCCGCCCTTCAGCCAAGGCCCATACGCTCGCTCGACAATACATCGCTGGTTGCGAAAAAAGAATGACTTGGGGCGTCCACTCTCCAGCAGCATCGCCATCGGCTGCGGCGGTCGAAGATGACGTAGACATACATGAGAGCGCGCAGGGAGAGTTTCGGACATCGCGGAACTTACCTGAAAAGGCTCCATGTGAAAGCCCTCCGGCGTATGGGTATCGTCCAGTACCGCCTGGCCGACGTTGCTTTCGCCCACCAGAGCTGCGATGCGTGCCAACGTCACATCCAGACGCCCAGCTTCAGGAAGCTGCGGTGAGAAAAGGCCGAGCTGCACTTTGCTGGTATTTCCCGGTTCAGCGTGAAGTACGACCGAAAGAATCGCTGCCTGCGGCGGATGGGCTTCGAGATCGAGGTGCAACAGCTTCAGCCAGAATTGTTTGTCATTGGAGGGCTGGGCCGGCCGCACTGTCCGTGAATGCGAGCCGCCACCGTTCAGATGCAGCACGATAGTAACCGTGGCAAGCGCGACGATCCGTGCCGTTGCTCTCAAAATGAGCTGTTCGAGCATCACGGAGAGACCAAAGAGCAAGGATTCAAGGTCTTCGAGCGGAAAGTCGAGTTCGGCACGTTCCTCTAAAACGAACGGAACGTCGATAGGTTGAAAGAGATGGTTGTGCTCTCCGCAGGCAAGTTGCCGAAGACGCTTTCCATCCTGTCCCATACGGGCAATCAACTCTTTCTCGGGCAATGCCGCCAACATTCCGAGCGTATGGATGCCCCACAGAGCAAAAGTCTCTGCCTGGTTCTCTGTGAGATCCAATGTGGTGAGTGGGAGCGAAGAAAGTGCCACCGCTTCTTTTCCCGCTGGTACGATTTGGACGGCAGAACGAGTGAGACCTTTGGCGAAACAAACTGCGGCATGGAAGTTGCTGCTCACGGTCACCTGGCCGGAGAGACCCAGTGCACTGACTCTTTGGCGCAGGTCTTTTGCCAGCATCTCCGGTGGTCCGAAGAGATTCTGCGTCCCGGCAATGTCGATGATGCAGAGGAACGCTATTCCTTCGCTCGCTTCCCCTATACGAGGAGAGAATGCACCGGCACATTCGAGCAGAACGGCTTTCGTCGTCTTCTCCATCTGGAGCGAACGCATCAGCACCACTGGCCCCGTGAATGTGTCCACCTCAACGCGAGTCATTCCATGACGCAGCCCGAGCAATCTTGCCTTGGTATTCAGAGAACAGACGACCTCGAAGGGCGGCTCGCCCTCCATGACCACGCAGGGCTTGTCATGCAACTCCGGGCGCAAGCGCAATAATGCCTGAGCGGGAAACTCCTTCACATACAGGCAGGCATAGAGTTCGGACGGTTTACTCATCGTCGCACCGCCCATGTCGTGCGGTTTTCCCAGCACGCCGTACGTGTGTTCTGTGGTGGTTTGCGCAGAGGAACGACGTTGCTCTCCGCTTGGGTGAAACGCTGCCGCACCACTTCGACGCGTGACCGCATCCCGTTGAAGACTGTTGTGTTCTCAACCTCCTGGTCGAGAGAAAAGCGGAGTTGTAACTCCGAACTACTCTTCGCGCATGGATGTTGTGTGAGGAGGATGATGCTCGATTGGGTACGCTCCGCCGCCAGTCGATAACGGTGCCAGGTGGAGAGTTCCACGCGGGCGACATACTCCCGTGCGATACTACCCAGGTCGAGCACAATGGCGCTAAAGCCGCCTGTCTGCATCAACAGGTCGGCGCTTCGTATGCCTTGCTCAATCGCGTCGTACTGCCTAGCCCTTCGTGAGGCGCGTACCGTTTGGGTGAAAAGAATTGAACTTGGCTCTGCGCTCTCCTTTTGAGGCCGGGGCTTGTGCTGCGGTTCTGCGCATCGCGGCGCGAATAAGTCTCCTACGGCATCGGACAAGCCACGAACCTCCGTGCGAGGATGTGGTCCGAATCCTCCACCGTGGAGTCCTTTCTTGATTGGATGCGGATTGAAATACTTCTCTGGCAGAAGAAAGCGACGCGTCCTTTGCACCGTCGTAACCTGTTGAACTCCGCAACGCACCCATAACAGCTTCTTAAGGCTGACTCCTAAGGCTGCAGCAGAGGCCGGATCGAAGGTATTGGAAACGTCAATCCATGCACACACCTTATTGGTATCCGTGATGCGAGCCAGAAATGAAAGCGCTACCGAAGTTCGACCGGAACACTCCGGGCCGATCAACTCAGTCACAGCTCCTACCGGAAATCCGCCTCGAAGAAGGCTATCAAGAGGGCCTATGCCTGTTGCAATCACTGGCCGAACTGTCTTGGGTTGCGGCGTCAGCGCCGAGGGATTTTTTCGGACAAGGGCATTTTCGATCTGGAGCCGGATTGCAGAAGCGGAAGGCATGATATTCGCTTTATATTCGCCTACGGCTATTCTTCGGTCAAGCCGCTGCTGCAGTGAAAACAGTGCAAATACCTCTAACTCTCAGAATTTGCTTAGGATTTTCTGCATCCAGAGGTGTCCCCACTTCCTTCACGCATTCAGGCATCCAAGCAAACGAAGAGAGCGTTATGTCTACACATCCTATTGAGGGGGCACAACAATTCGTGCCGAATGCCAGGACGCTGCCCGTTCTGCAAGAAGCGGTACAGCACTGTCAGGGATGCGACCTCTATCGAAACGCGACTCAGGCGGTCTTTGGAGAGTTGGAAACCGGAGCGAAAGCAAAGAAGCCGAAGGTTCAGATCATGATGATCGGCGAACAACCAGGTGACCAGGA
Organism: Edaphobacter sp.; assembly: GCA_035656355.1. GTDB lineage: Bacteria > Acidobacteriota > Terriglobia > Terriglobales > Acidobacteriaceae > Edaphobacter. The sequence continues at coordinate 33,066 of DASRSR010000059.1, read as the reverse complement.
AGATAAGCAAGGCCGTCCCTTTGTCGGGCCTGCTGGAAAATTGCTGGATCAATGCCTGGAAGAGGCTGGCATCGATCGGCGGAAGGTCTATGTCACCAATACAGTGAAGCACTTCCGCTGGGAGCCGCGCGGCAAACTGCGTATCCATAAGAAGCCGAGCATGAGAGAAATCCACGCCTGCAGGCCATGGCTGAATGCTGAATTGGAAACGGTTCGCCCGAGCCTGATCGTCTGTCTCGGGGCTGTTGCCGCACAATCATTGCTCGGCTCCGGGTTTAAAGTCACGCAATCCCATGGAGAAGTTCAGCGACTCGATGGGCTTCCGCCAATTATGGCAACTATTCATCCGTCAGCTATCCTGCGTGCCAGAACGGATGAAGATAGACATCGTGAAAGACAATTATTCGTCCATGATTTGCGGAATGTAGCTACACATCTTAAAAAGTAATTTCGAGGAGCTCTTCAGGATGCGATCTGAGGAAGTACTTTCGTTGCTTGATAGCTGGCGTGCAGAGGGAAGCCTGGTTTCTTTTGTGGTCCGCAAAGGCGAATCTACCTGCTCGTTCAATGGACTAATTCAAGAGATAGACAAAAACCACTTGTTAATCTCTGCGGATGATGGTGACCCATGCCACGGGAAAGCAAACATTCAATTGTCGAAATGTGTATTCCAACATACGGACAGCAGCTATGCACCACAGCCTTCCGTAGTCGCGCAGTTATTTAGTGAGCTTTTTGTCATTCGGCAGCAGGATGGTACAGAGTTCAGACTGTTTAAGTATCGTTCTAGGGTCTATGAAACAAATTGGGCTTCGAAGCTATCGTCAGTAAAGCCAAACTGAAAGTATTCATTCATGCTAACGGGATATTATTGAGATGCCCTGCGGTGCACTCAGACATAGAGGGATAAGACATCTTAGCGATTATGAATGATCCCCCTGAGTATGCAACGTCATCAACTGGGGTTTCATCATTAGCAATTGATTAAAAGCGCTGCCACACTAAACCTCAACGTTACCTTTCATGGGGATCTATGACCCATTCTTGCTCCCGAGATTCTAATCGAGGGTAGAGAGCAGTGCAACCGTTCTGGCCTCGGGTGAGGAGATATCCACTTGCCCGGTTCACGATTTCAAATAAGCCATCGCCAGTGGGTCTAATTATCCAACGTTGCCGTGCGTCTGACATGACATCAGCCACGCCCACAGCTTCGACTGCCTCTCCGCCTGTCATCACATTAGCAAGAAAAGATGTCTGTCTCTTTAGTCCGAAAGAGCCATCAACTCCTCGCTCTAACGTCCATTCTCCGGACATTGAATCTCCGCTCGTGGGACATGATGTTTGCGCTACAGAAGATACCTGGTTCTCCGGCGCTGGGCTAATTGTGTAACTTCCGTTAGATGCGGGATTTTGTTGAGGCAAAAGACGAATAGCAGTTTTTACAGTATCAACTTCAAGCCGGTTCATATCTATGTGAGTAGCAGAGATTGAGGGTTTCAAGTCAAAAGTCACATATTCATCTCTTGCCTGCGCAAACATATGTTCAATCCAGGATGTAGTCGTAGACATTGCATCAGGTTGAAATATTGGAGTTCCATTATTCACGATAGTATAGTTTGAAACGTCTGCAACAATACCTGAAGAGCCGTTTGCATCGACTACGCGCCTTCCCGCGACTTGTGCAGAGCTTGCCACTAATATCTGGGCATTCGAGCCATCGTCGATATTTAGATCGGAATCGGTAGAAACACCAAGCAAACTCAGCTCTCCGGAAAACTGGTTCATCATCATACTATTGGCCGAATTGGTATAGATCACGCCACCTTGATGCGTCACCCGACCTGAGCCTTCTAAAGTGAACTGGAGAGTTCCTTGACCTGTATCATGCCAACCATCTTCAAGTAGAAAGTGGCCATTGTTCAGAACATGATATGCATCACTGCTGGTCATGAATGCGTCCACGCGGCCTAATGTTTCGTGCCCCATAGAACGTGCTGCTCCTCCTTGAACTTCTGCTCCAAAGCCTGATGCACTTAGGAGTGCCGCCCGAAATTCGATAACCGCATTGTCCAGACCATCGAATTCAATGCCGATGTCAGCATGTCCTGTTTTACATTGATTGCAGTAGACCATGGTCGAAGGGTCATCCTTAGCGATAATTTCCAATCCAGCATCAGCGGTTGAGTAGGGGGAAGATGTTATCCGAAAGTTCTCAAACGCTATATTGGTCGCTGCGGTTCTCATTACCGGACCATCAAGTGACGTAGTACCTTGAAGAATGGTGATTGGACCGTCTCCAATTATTGTTATGCTTTTGGTCGTGTTAATACTTAGAGTATGGTCAATTGAAAAAACACCTAGAGGGAAATGTACTATTCCTCCTTCTGGATTTGAGGCAGCCATTGCAATCACTTGTTGGATTGTGGATGCCGTAGAACCAGCGGCGACTTCGTAGATGGGAAGTGAACTGCGGCTGGGGAAATCTATCTCAGATGGAATAACAAAATTTAAAGGTGAATCTTGTGTCGAAGGTGCTTCCGCAATGCTAGTTATATGACCGGTATTCCCACCAAAAGGCTGAGTGGGCGTGAACTTATTCCCAAGTGAAAAGACGCCCGTTTGATGAGAGCCTATGCCAACCATAATATGGAATGAGGGGTTCATCTGGAGAAACTCATTGTCGATCAGCATTATTGGCCCCGGAGATCCAATTTGGATTGGATTTATTTGTGGGCGAATAATCTTGTTCCCTTGAAGAAGGATATTAGCGCCTGCACCTATGGGGAGAGATATAAAAAAGGCTTTTGAATCAATAGAAATATTTTGTCGTTCGGAGAATGGGCCAGTGTTTCCCATCACCATGTCTGCAGTCTGCGATCTGACAAAAACGCTATTTGAGACATTGAATGCTCCCGCCCCATATCGATTGGTTACTCCGATGTTGCAGTCAGTAAAGAGCGAATCGAGGACATTAAAATTAAGGGCGTTAAAGTTTACTAAACTTATACCGGCGACTGAGGCATGATCAAAATGCACCCTTTGAACACTTGTCTCGCCTGCAAATCCTACTAACAGCCCGATACCTACATTGCTTATTTTCTGATCCTGAATCGCATCAAACGTAGGATAATATTCCCCATCAGTCAACGTTGAATCGATGTTCAATGCGACAGATGCGCTGTTCATTCCATTCCAAGATAAACGGGCTATGCGGAACCAGTTGCAACCTTCGATGCTGAACATCGTTGCTCCTGTCGCGCCACTCCATTCGACTGAGGTGGTTTCAGGATTTTCGCCGATGATGGAAAAAGCTCCAACTGATCGGATATGGAGAGGTTGAGTGATTTTGTACACTCCACGCGGGAGCCATAACACTGCCGAGTGAATGCTGAGCGAATCCAGGGCATTCTGAAGGGCTTGTGTGTCATCGGTCACGCCATCGCCTTTTGCTCCAAACCGGGTCTTCACGTCGATCCAGGAGGGAAAAGGACCATAAAATTGCTGTTCTGTTTCAGTGAAACCTGCAAAAGATGTAATTTGAGCGAGTATGCACTTAAAGGAAGTCGAAGCAGTCTTCGATTCGAATTTCACGTCGATGGTTACATTTCCGCTGGCATTGCAGAATACTGTTCCGGTGTCTGTAATGTACACATTGGGCGTTGTGCTAGACCAAATGGCAGAGGGCAAGATATCCGATGTTGTTCCGTCTGAATAGTCGGCTACAGCTCGAAATGTATACGGCGCTTCTGATCTGACTACAGCTGGAGTATTAGCAACTCTAATATCTGTTATTACTCGCGGGGTAATACAAGTAATATTGGAACGGGCCACGGTCGGTCCAAGAACTGCCTGAACTGTAAATATTCCAGCCTGATGACAGGTGACCATACCGTTATGGACTGATCCGATATTGCTAGTCGTAGTCCATTGTGCTGACGATGTCATATCCAGAGCACGACGCCCTTTGTCATAGACAGTAAGGTGCATTTGCGTCGCATCAGGAATAACGAGAGTAAGCATCGATGGAGATAGTGAAGCTGAGGGAAGGGTGTTTGTTCGCCCGCAGCCGATCAAAGCTACAAAGGCGAAGAAACAGACCAATAACAGGCATATGTAGGTGCGACACTGAGATTGTGCGGGCATCCTACTGGTTATCGACAGAGGGCGGGGAATTGTTTAGCCGAGATATTTCGGCAGTGCAATGCGTTCTTTAGATCTGAATCATTTCAGAAGAGCTTGATCGATTCTTGTTTTCTCTGAGTTGCCTCAGGATCGCACTAATATCTCGAATCGCATTGATGCCCAAGGGCAAGACAAGAGCTGTGTCGTGCAGTGAGGCAATGATTCAAAGCCACTTCATAGAAAAATCGCTAAAGATCACTCAGTGGCTTTTGATAACGTCATGGCAGTTCTTGACCCACTACATCATGGGCTATGCGTCACTGCAATCTTGTATGCTTTGATGTTTGCTTATTTCGATCGACGTAACCAGGTTGCTACAGATACTCTTGCACCTTTCCGGGAGTAAGCTCCTGGAAGGAGGACGTTGAGCAGTCCTCGTCTTCTGTAGGGCATAGTTGTTTCTTGACTTGCACCCATATCAGGTTGGGTAAGTCCTCTGCATCGTTAGCCTCGAAGGCGCCATAGGCACAGGTCCGAAGCGGTCCCACATCTAGAGCATAGAATTGCTCAAACCGAATCTCTTCGATAACTCCACGGCTGGCCTGGCGCTCGCAGATCTCTGATAAGACTTCGCATATCCATTCGCGCCCTCGGATTGAGACCTCATTGAGCAATCGCTTCAGAGGCGGGAGGGCAAGGACTTTAAGATTATTATCTCCATTAATTTTTAGAAGTAAAAGGCAGGGAACACAATCCGAAGCTAGATCGGACTCGCAGTGACCGAGAATCGCATAATTGCATTGAGGCATCGCTAAACCCAGTTTCTAATAAGCCACTGTTGAGTCGTCGATTATGTCGAAGCTCGCGTTGAAACAATTCGCGTAAATTCCACAAGCGAAATTCAAGAAATTCTGCGATACCGCCGATATCACCTTTATACCAATCTTGAGGCACCCGTTTGACTATCCGATATAAATGTTGTGAGATCGATATCTCGAAACGGGAAATCCATTCATTAATAGCTTTGTCATCCCAAGGAGTGGTATAGAGATTGCGGTCAAGGCACATTGCCGTGCCATATTTCTCCTCGATACCCCAGTAAGGGCCACCAAAAAGATGGCCATTATCGATGAAATGGGCGTTGATTATTCTATCTTCAAAGCGTGAAACATAAACTGCTTGCCTGTGGTCGTGGTGATTGGCCCATACGTCAAAAATATAGATGCCAAGAAAATCTGCAGCATTAGCAATGCGTCGGCGAAAGCTACCTGGCAAAAAGTCATAAACTTCTACACCTTCAATCTGGCTCAAAAAGCGTGTTCCAAAATGGATACCGCTACGTATCGGTTTCAGACCGGAAGAGCATTCGAAATGCAGATTTTGGTTGTGATGGAGAAACTCGTCTGTAATCAGGATGGCTGTCCATGGGGGAGAAGGCAGCCCTACGCAACGCAACATTTCTGAACCTAACATCTCATTCGCTAAGAGATTTGGCCCTTGCGGATTATTGTTGCATTTGACTACGTAGAGTTCTTTGTTATCACCTCTTATTAGAATGGCTTGTGAACCGCCGTGCATCTTGCGAATTAGATCTTTAGCACGAATAACAGTGATTAGAGAGCCAGAAATATCGACGCCCTCGGAGATTTTCGCAACGGGGGGAACATGCATTTTTCCTCGGCAGATATGGTTTGCTTACCCACCCACTGAGACGAAGCGCCTATTAGTGACCGGATCGGCATTCCAAAGTGATGGCCAGCATTAAAGTTGGATTACCAGTTCTACAATGATGAATGAGAAACGAGGCTCTATCACTTGTCAAAGTGAATAATTAGAAAAAGTATTGCCGACTGTGGTTCGGGTTAGGTCTCGTAGCGGTTCTGGCATCTCGGCTATCGTCTTATAAATATGAATTTCTATTCCTCAGCCAGGTAGGAGGGGATGAGAAAGCAAATCAGTAATAGGCCGCGAGATGGTACTCTCTGGGGAGAATCTATGAACACTAACGACATTGTTGCTCAGATCGATGAACAGATTTCCCGTCTACTGCAAGCCAGGAATATCCTGTCTGGCATAGCATTCAAGGGCACAGCGGGTGGTGGAATTACTTCGGGCGGTGCAAAACTGGCGAGGCGCAGAATGTCCGCAGAAGGTCGAGCGAGGATTGCTAAAGCACAGGAAGCTCGTTGGGCAAAGATCAAAAAGGCAGCTCAAAAATAAGCACGGAAAGACATCCGCGAGTTGCAAATACGATAAGCGCACTCATAGGCTTATGGTGGATGACCCTGAGAAAGTACAGATGGAGATCATTCCGAAATTGGGGAAGCGCTGTTTTGAAGGTGTCTTTGGCTGCAACTGATATTGGGAAGGATGGACAACTGCAAGATCATTGCGAATTATCCTTGAGGCAATCTCCAATACAACTAAACAGAGGTTTAGTCTCGATATTGGATCGTGACCTGCTTTAGCTTGAATATTGCTTTGGCCTTAGAACGAATGAGAGTCAGGAAAATGGACCATGCGTCCAAATGGTAAGTCGCACAAGCGTATGGGGATTACCGGGTGCCGCTCAAAATGCCAGGGTGCTGACAGGTGCAAGATAATGCTGGTTTCAGAAGACAAACAAGTTCGAAACAAAAAGACATCATCAACCGACAACTCGCTCAACATGTCTAGTCCCAATAATCTCTTTGACGACGATTACTCGAATCGTTCGTTGTTGCGTCTCTCGGACTTCAGTTCCTCTTGCCGAAGCTCGTCTAAAGTGGTCCTCAGCTTTTCCCGTTCGTTCCGCGCGAACTCTGCCCAGTTCTGCATCGGGATGATTCTCGAAGACGTTGAGCAGCTTCGCGTTGGCTTCCCACGCAGCGGACCGTGGGCCAGACCAGCTCATGGGGCGCAGTTGGTAAATGTACTGTTTCAGAACTTCGATTTTGTCCGGAGCACGGTCCAATAAAGCGAGAGCCACTTCTTTCCACTCGCGCGCATCCATCGTTTGATGTTTGCTAAACGGGCAGAATCTCGCGGCGATCAAGGGATATCGAACTGCAGAATCTTTATCGCACCAGGCAAGCAAGGTTGCTTGGGGTACGCGATTCAGAGGCGAGCCGCCCACCCCGTGATGATCGAAGAACCCGCGTATGCCGCCTTCATCCCGGCGGTCGCAGAGACGGATAGTAGATTCAATACGATCACGGGCTGTATGGCTAGAAGCGCGCCGAGAATTCTGCCTTCTCCATGAAGCCGAGGCCGTACTTCGGGTGCGAACGAATGCCGCGAGTTTTCGTAGTATTCACGCTCGCCGGTAAAACTCCCAATTCGCGCGAAGCTGCCTGAAGACCAATGTAAGGATGGCAAGCCGCTACCCCCTGTAGCTGTACCAATATCGATTGACGGCGCGCTAGCATCGACCGGTGATCCTGGTACCCATCGTACGTGTGGGTGCCATAACGATGAGTTGTTGCGCCTCCGCCATCCCAGGTAATCGTCACTCCGCTTACCGGCTGATAACTTGACGGCACGGCGTTGTAATCGGCCGCCGTCGAATCAGAGAAGGTCAGCAACGTGCTGCTTGTCGATGCACTCGCTATGGCCTGCGCTCCGATGCTAGGCGTGCTCGGAACGCCGTTTCCGTAATAGTCCTTGCCGCCGTTATTAGAGACATCCACACCTGCTCCTAACGCCGGAGAGCCGGATTTTAATGTGTAGGCTTGCGGGCATGGCTGTGGTCCAGTCAGCGCTGACGGCATCCAGCTGCAGGTCCCTCCATTACCAGGATTGTTTAGCAACGGGTCGCCCAAAAGGCATCTATTGTCCACTCCCGCTCCTTCCCAAGAGGATAAGCTCGTGTATGTTGCACCATTCCAGATCCACTCCGGATTGCTGGTCGTGTAATACAGGTTGTTCTGGAATGCGATCCCGGTGATTGTATTGGTTGCGGTGCGCACGAATTCCACGTGGTTCGCGGAATTCGGATCATTCATGTCACAGATATTGTCTTCGATCATGCTCCCGCTTACCGCGGCGCCACCCCATTCCACAAACCAAAGAAGAAACACGCGGCCGGATCACCGGCATTCCCGGATTGGGGAATCGTGTTTGCGAGTGTGTTGCCATAAACCTGCAGAGCGTTTGGCGGGGGATAGCCCTGCAAACCAAAGGCAGCACCATTCGCTCCCAGCAATCCATCGTTTTCCGAAATGTTATAACGATAGGTATTGGGTCCCCAGGTAGATCCGCTGGGGTTGACAGTGTAAGCATAAAGACCCAGCCCGTAGTTGGAGTGAGTGTAGTTATACTCAACCACGGAATTCGTGGTCCCGCCGTCCAGATCAATCGCGTCCCAATCGCATCCCGCGCTGAAACCCGGGGATGGTTGGATCTTATACCCCTCGTTATAGCGAATCGTAATATTATTGGAACTGTAGGTCTCAATCCCTGCGGTTCCGCCGCACGAAGTTACGTTGGCGCCGATGTCGTGCACCACATTGTATTGAATCGTGCCATCATTCCAGCCGTCCGCTTCGAGAGCACCATAGCTGGAGCTGGCCGGCATGCCCAAATCATAGATCGTATTCCCCTGAACCAGAACATTGGTGATGTTCTTGCCATAACCATAACCAGCGATACCAGGACCGTCAGGCGACGTCACACTAGCTCCATGCAGCTTGTTATTTAGCATCTGAACATTATTGAGCGGCCCGTTATGGCCGTTCATAGCATCTCCTATAACAAATATCTCGGCGACACCTCCACTCACTCCGCTAACTGGAGCAAATCCTGTAATCTCGGCGTTCTCCACCACCAGGTTCTGTACAGGCGAAGCGTAGTGTTGATTTTCCAACAGCACACCATTCAGGGTCTGCGAACCGTTAACGATTTTCAATCCATTCACAGCAAAACCATTGACGGTATCGCCAGTGATCGCAGACGAGCCGGTTCCTGTGCAGTTGGACTGAAGCGTCGCCATGCCCGTGCCATAAGATTGCAATGTAAACGGATTTGACACCGAGGAGTTCGGAACCTTAGTGGGGTTCGCCACCAGACACACCGTGAACACCTGGCCGCCTTCGAAGTTCACAATTGCTCCCTCCGGGAAGACAAATGTGTTCACCTTGCCGATCGTTTGCCATGGACTCGATGGCGAGGTGCCACTGTTGCTGTCATTGCCAGTTGATGATACGTAATAGCTGGTTTGATCGGGCATCGTGATCGAAGCCTGGTTCGACGGCCCGGAGGAGCCCGCGTAATTGACTGCTTCTACCACGTAATAGTAGGTCGTCGAATGCGTCAAGCCGCTATCTGTGAATTGTGGAGCCGCAATACCCGTAGCGATCAGATTCGCGGAGGACGGCGAAAAGCCGCTGGTAGTACACACGTTATAACTCGTTGCATTGAGTACCCCCTTCCAATTCAGGCTGACACTTCAGAGATGATGACCCACTATCGGTCGTAATCAGCTCGACCATCTTTGCGCCTTGGCTTCTCAAGCCACTATAGACTGCTGCGTACTCGCTTTTTACCCGGGAAGAAGTGCCTGCAGAAGTCGATTATGAGCTTCCAGTCCAAAGGAGAAGCGTGTAGTCGACGCTGATGCAGAATTAACGCGTTTAAAGAACCTTCCTTAAACCAATCTTGCCGATAAATCGGGACGCCCTAGATTTGCTCTTCGAGCTTGCGAAATTGAAACTTTCCCAAATTCGCCCTTCGCGATGCAAATGGCGTTTTGCCAGGTGCTGATCTAGGTTGGAAGTTGAATCTTCTCCATTCAATGCGCGTTAGGACCTATCACATGAACTGAAGTCCAAGACTTGAATACATTGGTAAACACTGGCCGATCAATCAATATCAATGCACCAGGAGTAGCGATCCCACCCAGAAGGCCGCTCGGTGTCCTGACGGATCAAGCACGCTCACCTCGCATTCGTAGCGCCCTGGCATTAGCTTGCCGAGATCCACGTTGAATCGCAGTGGCACAACCCCCAGCCGTGTTCCGGGAATCGGGGTTGCGACCACTGCCGGTATCTCCATGATCTTGGCTCGATCCTGGTAAAAACTGACTGTAGCGACCAGTGGCCCGGCGATGGCTTTCATGGGGCTTCCTGCCGAAGCAGCCGGCGAAGAGGAGTTATTCCAGAGATATGCCTGCAGATAGATATATAGTTCTCGATCCACCGAGAAAACTCGTGTAACGCTCGGGATTAGCTTCATCCCTTCCTGTACAAGCGGGTTTGCCGCATCGTTCTTCGCTGCATCCTTACCTTTTGTTGCGTTGTAAATCGCGTCCTTGATGTTAACCTGCTGCCCACTCAATACGACTGAACTTATGGGGACACGTTTGACCACCTTGTTCAGATTCGGGATCACAAATTGCGTCTGATAGGTTCCGATCCGCCCTGTCTCGGCATCCCGCGCCAGAAATTTGATCGAGTATCGTCCCGGCGTAAGCGTGAATCCCGCATCGTACTCTATCGGCCGGTGTGCAAGCTCTGCTGCAGTTGCGTCGGTCAGCTTCAGGTCTACGCTGTCTCTTACATTCGTGATAGTCGCGCCTGTTATATCGTCCTTTACCTCCCCGATGAAGTCGATGAGGGTATGCTCCGCACCGAACTTCTTCGCCAGCGCAAGCTCGCGCCCGGGAATCTTCACCGTCATCGGCACAAAATACTCCGCCCGATTCAGCTGGAAATAATTCAGCTCCATGGCAATCGTAAGATCAGTCACCGGATCGCCCAGCATAAGCGCATCTTCCAGTTGACGCTCCTTCTCTACGGCCGAGAATTTTCCAAACTTCTTCCCCGCGTAGTACCCCTCACGATATTCGAGCTTCGCCACCTCTGGCCGGTTGACTGTAATCTTCACCTTGCGAAAGTGGCCATTCATCGCCGTATTCGTCGTGTAGTAGCCAACGATGTAATAGTCCGAAATCGATTGTTGGGCTTGTACGATACCGCGGGTCAGATCGTTGTTGTCAAAAAGTGCTTTGCCGTCTGTATCTGCTGCCAGCGAGTACATCGTGTCCTGCGACCGCTGGAGCCTGTCAGTGACTGCTTGCGCTGCCGTACCCGAGTACATTCCGGCGTTGCCGGCCGAGCCCACGGTCGCATCGCCGAGCGGAGCTGAGGCCACCAGCCCTCGCGCATCCACCGGCCAAAACGACACTCCGGCACGTACGGCCGCGTCGACTGTTGCGCGCAGTTGCGCCTGGTTGTCTATCCCGTTCAATCGCATTCCGCTGGCAAAGTACAACAGCGCTTTCTTCTCACTCATCGAACCAAGCATCTTCGCTGCCGTCTGAAGCGCTGAAAGCTGTCTGTCGGTGTTGAAGATATTGAATTCGCTGTCATCCTGGCCGAACGCCGCTCCTGTGTCCGCACTACTTGCATTATCCACCTCCACTGCGGATCCCTGGCCTTCGCCAACCACAAGTGTTTGCAGCACGCTAAGGAGCTTATTCCGGTCTGACGAAAAATCCTGCAAAACGTCGACCGAACCGCCGGAGTATCGCATCAGCGAGACCAGATCGGCAGCGGTCATCTGTTCTCTTATAAACTTCTCTGCCGCATACAACGCGCGCATCTGATCCTGCGGAGGCATAGCCGTCATATCGAAATACATGACGAGCAACCGGCGGTTGTTATAGCGTGCGCGACTCGGATCTTCGGGTTTGATCTGTATCTTCGCCAGCGTATGGTAGATCACAATGTTCTCTTCATCTGCAGGGGTCGGTGGCAATGGTTCTGCAGTCGCCGGCAGCTCTTCATGCTCAAAGAAGCGTATGGCCTGCGCGACTCCATCCTCAGTCACTGCAAAGTCCTTCGCCGTGAGCCCATTGATGAATTTGCCTTGCTTGTCCCTTACAACAATGGTTTCGACGACCAGTTGCGATTGAACCGACAGGGTATAGGTATCGGCTTGTCCCGGCGTCTTGTTCGTCCCAATCTGCTGAGCGTGAGCATGAGGACATGCCACTATGCACGCCAGCAGAAGAAGCATCCTGTCCGCGCCTAGCCTGGTCATTCTCACGGTTAAAACCTCAGCCTTCCTGTGATCTGCACACTCCGCATTGCATTCGCTGTGGCCGGCAGTCCGAAAGTCGTGCTATTTACCGTCGTGTTCCAGCTCGAATATGTGACGTGGTTCAGCAGGTTGGTCGCGTCCAGTTTGACGTCCAGATAAAAGGGCATCCTCAGGGAGAACGTCCGCGATAAAGAAGAGTCGAAGCTGAAGACACCTGGCCCTGTAATGGAGTTCCGCCGGGCCGTTCCCCACTGTCCTGGCAATGGGGCGGTGTAGGCCGCTGCATTCAGAAAATAGCCGTGTGCAGCCTCATAGATGGGAGCACCCGTAAGATCAGGACGAATCGGTCCTGTAAATCCCGTTCCCGGCACCGTGGCAAAGTATACCGGTGTCTCCGGAAGTCCGCTTCCTGCCGTTAAGACGGCGCTCAGTGTCCATTGTTTGAATAGTGTGCCACGGAAACCCTCCATCAACGTCCCGCCATGCACCCCCATTCCGGTTGTGTACTGCGCAGTCACCTTAATCAGGTGCCTTTGGTCGAACGTGGAGAGACCGCGTTCTGCGCGCAGGTCGCGCCAGTTCTGCGCAACCATCGGCGAACCTTGAGACTTCGTCGAGGCCTGTGCTGCATTTTTTATTGAACTCACCGCGACATGGCCCTGTGCGCCGAGTTGCGCGTCGTCATCCAGAGACTTCGAAAAAATGTAGTCCACTGAGGCGGTAATGCCGCTCCGCAGTCGCCGCCTTAGCTGCACCTGCGCGGACTGCCGTGTCGAGTTTCCATTGGAGGTGCGGTATACAAAACCTGACGGGCAGGATGGACATGGGTTCACTCCTCCGATTGGGTAGGAATTCGGCAAAAATTCCTGCATGCCCCGGGTTCCTTTTACGCCAAGATAGGTCAAGGTCCCCACCATCGCTGCGGGAAGATCGCGCTGGACAGAGAGCTGCCAGGTTTGTGCATACCCCACCCGCAAATTTGGATCGACGGCGAATGTGTTGGTCGTAGTTCCGGCACAGTTCACGAATCCATTTGCCAGCGTTAGAGGACACGTTGCACTAGATGCCGCGCTCACGCTCTTTGAGAGTGGAGACTGCTGCGCCATCGCCTCTGCGGTCGCCAGATAGACGGAGGTATCGTCATACACTCCGTAGCCAGCACGTACCACCATTGTCGATGCCGGAAACGGACGCCAGGAGATTCCGACTCTCGGTTCAAACGATTGCCGGTCTGGCCGTATCAACGCTCGCGTATAGCTTTGCCCCGTCAGCGACCCCTTTGGAGAACTGCCCAGCACCGGAGCTGCTGCGGCAAATCCAGGCGTCACATCCAGGTTCACCAACCTGCCGAATAGCTCGCGTAAAGGAGCGCCATAATCCCATCGGACTCCTGCAACGATCGTCAGTGTCGACTGAAGCCGCCAGTCATCTGAAAAGTAGGCGTCGTACACTGACTGACGAAAATATTTATCCGCATTCCCAAACGCCAGTTGAGCTGTACTCGGCGATCCTAATAAGAAATCGGCGAGATCAGATCCACTTCCTGCAACAGCGCCCGCCGTTGCTGCACCGGTAAACGCAAACGTACCTCGAGGATTGGATTGCGCAAGTTCATTGAATTCCTGCCGCCGGAAGTCTCCTCCAAAAGTAAAGTTGTGCCTCCGTCGGGTGGTCTGAACGCTTAGCGATCCCGCATCTGTTCGATTGCGGTTGAATTCACTCTCCCCATCGCTCAGCCCCGAGATGCCGCTTGAGAAATTCAGTGCTGGAGGTCCCCAGTCGCGGGCCGCGCTCGATACCCCGGTAATCCCAGCATTCCCCTCAATATCGTCAATGTTCGCGAACTGCGGCCGGACTTGGGTACGGAATCGTGTGAAGTGATAGCCGAGGTTAACAAACACCTGATGCAGATAACGATGCGACCAGTTTGCGCTTCCATCCAACCCTAATGTGTTAGTGGTATCGCGAAAGTGGAAAAGGTTGGCGGCGTCTGACCGTACACTTTGGAAGCCGAAGCGCCCATATACCTGGTCTTTATGTCCTATCGTTTTGTCGAGCCGTGATTGCAGAGCATCTATATGCTCATTGGTCAAAACCTGTGTTTGGTAGTTATAGCGAGGCAATCCGCTACTCTGTTGCAGGTTGGGAAATGGATAGAGCGCCAGAAGTGCACGTGCCTGTGGGCTTACAGGCAGGGGCCCGACAAATGGAAGCTTCGTAACCGGATCGTATATCGTTATCGGCCGTCCCTGGGCATCGAGCATCCCCGAGAGATCTCCGTTTCGCTGTGCAGCATCCGGCACCAGGCCCTGGGCGGTCGATGCATTTGTGTCTCTCGTCCATTGATAGGCCAGAAAAAAATTGGGGCCTTGATACCAGAGTGGCTTAATGTTCAGCGGTCCTCCCAGAGTCGCCAGCCCCGTAATCCTGTTGTAGGTCGCCTTTGGCAACGCAAGCCCAGTAATCGAATACGGCCGTGCATCCAGCGCGGAGTTGCCCACAATTATTCCAATTCCGCCCGTGTACATTGCCTTCGGCCCTACCTTGTGATTCCCGAACGCCTGCGACATCGAGTACTTCGAGGTTGCCGCGTTGTTCTCACTCCCGTTGATTAAGAGTCCGTCTGCTGCACCTGCTGCGGCGTCGTCCTGCGGCTTTGGAGCCTCAGGCATGGGCACTTCGCCCTCAGGTCTCTTTCCGGTACTGCTTGCAGCAGACGAAGTATCCCGCTGCATTAATGGCTTTCCCCGCGCGGCTTTAGTCTGGGTGATCATCTGGTCAAGCCCAAGCATTTTGAGCTCCCACATACCCTGCGGAGCATTCGGCTCTACCTTTATCGTTCCCTCCACCGGCTCGAACCCGCTTATCTCGATGCGAACAGCCCATATGCCGCCAGGCAGGTCAGCGAACTCATAGAGCCCTTGCTGGTCTGTAGTCGTCGAAAACCGTTTCTGGCCCTGTGTCATCGTCACGGTAGCCCCGGGTACAGGCAAGCCGTCAAACATCACCTGGCCATGATGTTCAACAGCCCCTGCAGTGCCGGTAATCAGCAACAAGGAGAGACACAACACCCACAGCCCTGATCGAGCTAGATGGAATCGCCGCATCGTTCTAGTTATCCGACGGTTTCTCGACCTTATCCATCACCAGCACCTTGACTCGCGCCTTGCCCGAGTCAAGCTTCAAGCCAGTCTGCTCAGGCAGCGCCGTAAACAGCGGCGGCGGCGCATCCGCAGCATCGCTGGGCGGAGGCACCTTGATTCCCATTCCTCCAAACTGCGATTCATCCGGGGTCCACTTCAGCAGGAAATCATACTTCCCCGTCAGGCCCGTCTGATCCACGACGGGCCGGTCAAGCACCGCTGTCTGCAGCAGCTCACTGAAGTCCCCCATCGTGGCATTCTTGACGGTCAGAACGCCAAGTCCGCGGAAAAACAGGGCCGGCAGGCCCTTCGGATTATCAGTGTCCACCTTCATCTTCGAGCCTGACTTTGACATCGTCAGCAGATATGCCGACATCTCCTTCTCATCTTCGTGGAATGTCAACTGGAATCGGTCCGCAAGCAGCTTCTGGAACATTCCACGAAGTTGGTCACGATTTGGCGAGCCCGGTGTATCCGGCTGGCCGTTAATGTCCCACTTAATGGTCGACATCCAATCCGGTCCACCGATCACCTGCTTCTGCTGAACGCCGTAGGCAAATGTGATCAGATCCAACAGCGTCGTGTTGATGGTTTTCACGCGGTCTCCATTGACCCCGAACAGTTTGCCCTTCTCTTCCGGTGGAGCAGGTTTGACGGTCGCGACCTCAAAGGTTGGTTTCGCATCCGCAGCCATAGGTGGGATGGGCTTCCGTGGCTCAGGAATCGTCCACGCTGTCTCGGGCGTCGCCCGCTCAAACACCAGCGGCAGGGGTTTGCCCTGAGTCACCGTTCCCGTAATTGACTTTCCGTCCGCCGACATCTTCCCCTCATAGGTCAGATCCAGCATTTCGATCGCATACTTCAGTGTTCCATCAGTGAAGCTCATCGACGACACTGGAATAGGCTGTCCGCCCTGGTCTAGGCTGTACATTGCGCCCTTGAGCGCACCCTTATCGTCCTTCGTAATCTTCAACACCGTCCGGAGATCGTGACCGTTCGGAGTGTGCAGTGTTCCCTGCCAGGTATCCGTGATGGTATTCACCGTCTCTGCCTGAGCTGCCGCATGCACGACCCCGAAACTTATCGGTACGGCTACTGCCAATACACCGGCTAGCCCCAGCAGTAGCTTGCGCCCCAGATCCAGCTTGCGCCCTGCCTCTTCACTCATGATCTTTGTAATTCGTTTCTTCAAGTCAGACCCCGTCACTCCAGATACGCAGCTCAATGGCGCCTCCATATAAAACTTGCACACGTTAAGAATTCCCTCAGCATACGTCTGCGCCTCACGGCTCGACGCAAGCACCGCTTCATCGCAGGCCCGTTCTCTCTCTTCAATTAGCCGTGTTTTAATTCCCCACATGATGGGATAAAACCAGAACAGCGCCTCCACAAGCATATGCAGAGCCGCTGTCAGATTGTCGCGCCGCCGCACATGATTCAATTCATGAGCGACGATTGCTTCCATCTGTTCTTCTGTCAGCCGCTCACGAATACCTTCCGGCAAGAGCAGTATAGGGCGCAGAATTCCGAAGATCCCAGGCTCGAGGGGCGAACGCGTCTCCAATATCGGCACACCTTCTACGATTCCCACCGCGCGTGCCGTCCGCACCACAGCTCGCAATTGCAGCCAGCTTCGCAGCCAGCGAGCAAGCATGAATAGGGTCCCGCAGCTTCCAAACACCACCATCAAAATCAATAGAAGTCCGGCTCGTCGCGGCTCGGTCTTAATCGATGCAGTAATTTTCGATGCGGCAGCGGCAGCAGGAACGGCTGGCGCTGCCGCAGTGGTCGAGCTCCCTTTATAAGGAACGGCCAGATCATATGTGATGGTGTATGCCGCAGAATTGATCGGACTCGTCACCTGCCGGTCCACGTGCTCGCCGAGCGCCATCAATAGAGAAAAAGGAATCAGGAACTTCGCCGACGCCAGCACCCACAGCTTGTAACGCGTCCGGGCCTGATTGTGACGCAGCGCCAATGTCAGCAGCCAAACCGCTACCGCAAATACCGTGGACTGCCACAGATGGTTGACTATCGCCACCATCATCTCCCTGCCAAATCCAACGGGCAACTGCATCCAATGGCTCATTGTCACTTCCTCGGTTTTGTCATCTTTTCCAACGCTCTCTCTGCTTCCTTCACTTCCTCGAGCGATAACTTACCCGCCTCTATCAGATGGGCCATCACAGGCTGACTGCGTCCCCCGAAGAACTCCAGCAAATCATCGATCAGGCGGCGTTGGGCCTCCGCGCGGGAGATAACAGAAGCAAAGACGTGGAAGTTTCCCACTTTCCTAATGCGTCGCACAATCCCCTTTGCTTCCATTCGATAAACCGTCGTCTGGATCGTCGTATAAGCAGGCTTCCGCTTTGACGGAAAACTATTCTGAATCTCGCGAATGGAAAGGTCTCCTCCTCTCCACAACGCGTCCATGATCTGAAACTCCAACTTCGATAATTTTGCGTTGGCCAATTGCAACTCCTACAGATGTATTATTTTCTACTACAGGTATTTGATATCGAGCAATACAAAAATAGCCGCCCGTGAGACACAATTAGATTTCCTAATAAAACGGATAAACAATTATTCCGATGCCAGTTCGCTCGCGCTCTTGATCTCTTAAAAACGGTGTGAACCTTGCCGAACCGCTTCGCCCATTGTGGATGACTGGCAATCTCACCAATAGGAGAGCGGATGAATCAGGTATTGCCCCGAGTCAACCTTTGGCTCGCCGAGAAGATTTTCTTGCCAAAGAGAAGGCCTACCTCGACATTACTAACGGCCTCCCAGTAATGCTTCTCCAGCAGAGGGAAGAGATTGTCATAAAACTAATTTGCGACAAAATGGGCTCCAGACTATTCGCACGAAGTCCACAGCTTTGGATCATTGGGGAAAGTCCGATCAAGTGAACCTTTCACCTACTTCGCATCCAAGGCCTGTAAGTCGACCGACTCCGCCGCGCGATTAGAATGTTTTTGGAACGTCATCTTTGCTCGGTGAGCTTGTAAGTCATTGATTTAATGGTGGCCAGAGACGGCTTTGTTCAGTGATGCACACCCACTTCAGACCGCCGGCAACGGGAAGATCATTAAATCCTGGACTGAATGTTGCAAGCAGCGTGCAGGTAATATAAAGGTGTTCCCCGTTTTGTCAAGGTTGGGCCTTGTGATGCCCACCCCGGATAAAGCCTTCGCTTATCAACATTCACCAGACTTCTCATTTGCGATCCCCAGTGCCCGTATCCGAATTGGTGGCGGATTCCGAGACGCTATACCTGGGTTATCCGGTACGCTGTTTGGTGCAGGCGTATTAGGCCGGGGTGCTGGCTGGATCGCCTGTATTACAACAGTGGAGAAGTAAATTGAGATCGAGATGCCCAATCCGAGACTTGAAAGGCAGCGACCTCACCAGGCGAAGCTGGGACGAGAGCTAACCAAATGGCAACGATCGTGGAAGTAGCACAACTCGCTGGCGTTTCGATTGCGACCGTTTCCAATGTCATTCGCGGCACAAAGCGGGTAAGCCCAGCGGTGCTCGAACGGGTCCAGGCGGCCATCCGCGAACTGGACTACTATCCGAACGAGATTGCGCGCAGTCTCAAGGTCAAGCAGACACGGATGTTGGGAATTGTTCTTCCCGATATCACCAACCCTTTCTTTCCCGAAGTGATTCGTGGCGCGGAGGACAGCGCATACGAACGTGGCTATTTTCTTGTTACAGCAAATACAGATGAGCAGATCGGGCGTGAGCGGCGCGTTGTGTCTGCGCTGCGATCTTATCGTGTCGATGGGATATTGCTTGCTTCGGCGCCTGGCCACGACACCAGCCACATTCAAAGCGCCATTGCTTCGGGCCTGCCAGTGGTGTGCATCGACCGGCCTGTTTCAGGGGTCAAGACGGACGCTGTGCTTCTGGACAATGCGCGGGGCGCCTACGAGTGTGTGAGGCACCTCATCCAACTGGGGCACAGAAAGATCGCGATCATCACCGGAAAGCTGGACGCCCAGATAGCACGTGAGCGTCTTGCCGGATACGAGAAGGCGATTCATGAGGCAGACCTCGCAGCGAACCCTGCACTGGTGCTCGAAGGAGATTTTCGCGATGAGTCCGGCTACCGGCTTGGTAAACAACTGCTCTGCGGGAGAAGCAAAGCCACGGCCGTCTTTGTCTGCAACGGCGTGATGACGCTTGGGTTTCTAAAGGCCCTGGAAGAATCTGGGAAGCATTGCCCGGAAGATATTGCCCTGGCTACGTTTGACGATCTCGCAGTCGACCGTTCCTTTCACCCGCATCTCACCGCTGTCGTTCAGCCGAGCTATGAGATGGGGGCCCGCGCCGCCACGATTCTTATGGATCGCATCGAAGGCACACGAACCGGAGAGCCTTCCGCGGTGCGGATTGTGCCTACGCTTGTCATCCGCGAGTCGACCCGGAAACGGCATTGAAGACATCCATCGTGGCATATCAGAGTGTCCCGAAAGTCTTTTAGCGCGGCACTTTCATGTTCCCTGGATAAGAGCGCGTTCAATGCGTCAAAAATCGACTTAAAAATTTCCTTGACAAATAAATACTCTTGGTGCTTGAATGCCGTCATTGATTGAGTTAAAGGTTTCACCAATTTTGTAAAAAAAGAAACCTGGGCCCCCACAATCAATTTATAGCTTCGCTACCTGTATTTTTCCATATTTTTTAATAACGGGCCCCGTATTGCACCCATTTTGCTCGTTTGGCGAGCATGATTCGGAGGCTGAAAAATGAACCGTTTCACCTGCAAGATGCGCTCACCATGGTTTTCCATCCGGCTACGCCTTATCCAGGGAGTTGTATGCACTGCACTCGCCGCGCTGTGCTTCTGCTCCACCCCTCTCTTTGCACAAACCGCGACCGGCTCGATCACAGGCACAGTAGAAGACATCTCGGGCAACGTTGTCGTTGGCGCAGGCGTTACTCTGACTAACGTTGCTACCAATGAGACGCGCAACACAACGACCAACAGCAGCGGATACTATTCGCTCACGCTTCTGCCGCCTGCGACTTACAAGATCGCGATCCAGGCCTCCGGTTTTAGCCAGTTTCTGCAGTCCAACATTGTGCTGAACGTCCAGGATGCGCTCAAGATCAACTGCACGCTCCAGGTGGGGCAGATTTCACAACAGGTCACGGTTACCGGGGCGCCTTCTCAACTGCAGACAGAGACCTCTTCGCTTGGCCAGGTTATTGCCAACAAGACCATCGTCGATCTCCCTGTGAATGGCCGTAACAGTTACAGTTTCGCTGCACTTGTACCTGGTGTGCTGCCCTCCGCCGGATTTACCCAGACAGCTTTTGACGAGTATAACGACCAGTTCATTTCTATCAACGGAGCGCGCCCCAACCAGAACGTCTTTCTCCTCGATGGCGGCATGAACACGCAACCCGCCCTCAATGGGCCGGGCTTTTATCCCAGCATCGATATGGTCAAACAATACAAAGTGCAAACCAACAACTTCAGCGCGCAGTTTTCGAATTCCTCCGGCGGAGTCATTAACGTCATCACCAAATCCGGAAGTAATCAATTTCACGGCAGTCTCTATGAGTTTTACCGGAGCACAGGTCTCAACGCGAATAACTTCTTCGCAAACCAGGCCGGACTCGCTCGCGCCCCGTTCCATTACAACCAATTTGGCGGCAGTCTCGGGGGTCCCATTCTTCGCGACAAGACCTTCTTCTTCTTTTCTTACGAAGGATTGCGTTGGACCCAGGCAGTAACCACGACCGGAACGCTGCCCACGGCGGCTGAGCGCGCAGGCGACTTTTCCGCCGGGCCTCTCGATCAAAATGGCAATCCCGTACCGATCTATGATCCTTTCTCTACGGCGCCCGATCCTTCGCATCCCGGCCAATTTATTCGTACGCAATATCCCGGCAACAAGATTCCACAAAGTGCACTCGATCCTGTTGCAATGAACCTGCTGAACTATATCCCGTTGCCCAACCAGCCTAGCAAGGGAGCGGGAGTAAACAACTTTATTTCCAATTCAAGTTCACCGATTAACAAGGACGACTACTCCATCCGCATCGACCAGTCGCTGTCACAAAGCTCCAAGCTCTTCGGCCGATTTTCTATCTCCACCACGCACCAGATCCGTCCGCCGATCTTTGGCAATACTGCCAATTTCAAGGTCAGTTCGCCGATCCTCGGGCCGGACACACTACGTCAGATGCAGGCCACTATCGACGACACCACGGTGCTGAGCCCGAACGTCGTCCTCGAACTCAATTCGAGCTTCATTCGCTTCCATCTTGCGCGCACGCCTCCAGGTCTGGGGTTCGATCCAACCCAACTCGGCTTCCCATCCTATTTCGCAGATCTTGCGAAGAAGACCCCTCCTTGTTTTCCAACGGCGATCATTGGCGGACTGGGCACAGGGGAGTCGATCCCCAACATCGGCTGGGGTGGCCTGCTCGGTCAGCTCTGCTGGATTGGCATCTTAAATGATGCCAATCAGGTCTATCACGAAAATGGCAATCTCACGATCGTTGCCGGAACGCACACTCTCAAGATGGGCGGAGACTTTGGCATCGGTATGTTTACAACCGCACGCTTTAACAATGGCGCTGGATTCTACGTCTTTGGTCCCGATTGGACCCAGGGTCCAGATCCCTTCAATGCAGGCACAGGTGTGGGGTTTGCCTCTTTCCTGCTGGGTGCAGGCGACTTCGGTTTCAACTATACCGGCGGCCCGAACGAGATCAATAGTTTCCGCTACTATGGCGGTTACTTTCAAGATGACTGGAAGGTTACCCCATCGCTCACTCTCAATCTCGGTATCCGCTACGACTACAACACACCATGGAGAGAACGCGATAACCGCATCACGGACTGGGATCCCACCTCGGCTTCACCGCTGCAGGTGCCAGGCATGCATCTGGTCGGAGGCCTTTCATTCCCTGGTGTGAATGGACTCTCCCGCTACCAGTTCAATCCGGATAAGCGGACCGGCATCCAGCCGCGTCTCGGCTTCTCCTATGGCATTGGCAATAGCATGGTTGTGCGCGGTGGTTTCGGCATCTTTATGGGGCCGACCGTAGGAAGCGGTTATAACAATAACGGAGTCCCCAACACTGGCTTTATTGGCAGCACGCCCTGGGTCACGACGCTTGATGGTGTGCATCCCCTCAACCTGCTTCGCAATCCTTATCCGCAGGGGTTCATTTACGCTACGGGAAGTTCACAGGGGCTTGCCACCGATCTTGGCCAGTCCGTCGTCGGAATGGACCGCAATCGGCGTACTGCTTACTCCGAACAGTGGGATTTCGACGTTCAGCGGACGCTTCCTAAGGATGTGCTCGTCGATCTGGCCTACGCCGGTAGCCATGGTGTCCACCTGTATGGTGACTACAATGCCAACCAACTCCCAGATCAATATCTCAGCATGGGATCACAGCTCCTAACGCAGGTGCCAAACCCGTTTTACGGACACATCACTACAGGTGCACTCAGCGGTCCAACCGTCGCAAGAAGCCAATTGCTGCTTCCTTATCCTCAGTTCACCGGAGTCACCCTGGGCAATGGGTCATCTTATGGAGCCTCTGTATACAACTCACTGCAATTGAAGGTTGAGCGGCGCTTCAGTAATGGCTTCAGCATCCTCGGTTCGTACACATGGTCTAAGCTCATGGACAATGTGGGGGCAACGACAACTGGATTCCCGGGTGGAACTTTTGCCGGTGGTGCAGTCCAGGATTGGGACAATCTGCGCGCAGAGTGGTCACTGGCAACCTTTGACACTCCGAATTACCTGGCGATCAATGGTATCTACGAGCTTCCCTTTGGCAAAGGAAGGCGCTGGGCGCATAGTAGCCGGTTTGCGGATTATTTGATTGGCGGATGGCAGCTCAATGGAATCGCTACTGCTTTGAGCGGCACACCCCAGCAGGTTTCAATGGCTGCCAACACGCTCTTCAATAATGGCGGGACGCAGCGCGCCAACTGGAACGGGAAAAACCCCACGTTGCATACGCCGATCAGCAAACGCCTGGATAAGTACTTCAACGTAAGTGATTTCAGTGCGCCTGCTGCCTTTACCTACGGCAATTCTCCGCGCACGCTCGGTTCGCTCCGTGCTCCGGGGGTCGCCAATCTCGATCTCTCCGGGATTAAGAACACGCACCTGTTCGAGGATATGAGCCTCCAGTTCCGTGCAGAGGCCTTCAATATTTTCAATCACCCGCAATTCGGTCCTCCGGATACCAATCTGGGAGACGGGACTACGGGAACGATTTCAACACAGGTCAACAATCCGAGGGAACTGCAATTCGCATTGAAGCTGATCTTTTAGAAAAGGCACGAGTCGCCAGCCAACTGGGTCCTCCTTTTGTCGGCACTGGCAAAAGGAGGCCACGAAGAAAGCAGCGAAATATAGAAGGCGCCGAAAGCCGTAGAAAGGAGCATTGCGCAAGTGTCAGAGCAGAAGTCTGATATTGGCGGACAAGTCTCTTAGGCGAAGGGCGCTGCAGCGCTTGAGCGTTGACGGTGGCACAAAGACACCCGAGTTCTGCGGCTGCTGCAAGATCGATCTCGAATTAGTAAACGTTCACAGGGGTGAATCCATGAAGGAAGTTGTACTTGTTACCAGCGGAGATTTACGGGAATCCGCCAACAAAGTGTGCTGGCCGGCCCAACAAGAATTAGAGAGACTCCTGACGGAACGGTTCACTTCTGAAGGTGTCACCGTCCGGCGTGCCTTCCCGGTGGATGCCGCCAAGGGACATGGGTTTATTTCCAGCCAACGGATGGGCATGGATGTCTTCGCGAAGATTAATCCAGAGGCGAACCTTGTGTTCGCAACTGCGGCCTGGCAGTATACGCATCACGTTCTGCCGGGAATGCGCAGCCACCGTGGCCCGATCCTCACCGTTGCAAACTGGTCAGGGCAGTGGCCGGGTCTTGTTGGTCTTCTAAATCTGAATGGATCGCTCGTAAAAGCTGGAGTCCAGTTCAACAGTTTGTGGAGTGAAAGGTTTGATGACGAATATTTTCTGTCGCGCCTGCGGGAATGGATCCAGCACGGAACGGTTACGCATGATCTGTCGCATGTACGACGTTTGGACGCGGATGTTCTGCCGGTAAATGAGCGCAAAACGGGCGAGAGACTAGCGGCGGAAGTGCTCAAAAAGAAGGTCATCCTGGGGGTCTTCGATGAAGGCTGCATGGGGATGTACAACGCCATCGTCGATGACGAGCTGCTGAATCCCCTTGGAGTCTACAAAGAACGCCTAAGCCAATCTGCGCTTGTGGCGCGTATGAGGACCGTTCGTGATAACGAAGCAAATGCTGTAAGACGCTGGCTTGATGAGAAAGGAATGCGCTTCAACACAGGTACTGATGAAACGACAGAGCTTACCGATGCGCAGATTCATGGCCAATGCAAGATGTACATTGCCGCGGTCCGAATCGCAAGCGAATTTGGCTGTGATGCCATTGGCATTCAGTACCAGCAAGGGTTAAAGGATATGGTCCCTGCGTCTGATCTTGTGGAAGGGCTGCTCAACAATTCTGAACGGCCCCCGGTATATAGCGAAGCAGGTGAGGAGCTATTTGCGGGAAGACCACTGCCGCATTTCAATGAAGTGGATGAGTGCGCTGGATTGGATGCGCTGGTAACAAACCGCTGCTGGAGCGCATTGGGGTTTGATCCTGCAACGACCCTGCACGACATTCGCTGGGGAGAACATTATCACGGAGACGGCATTGATGACTTTTTCTGGGTTCTGCAAATCTCCGGCGCGGCGCCAGCGAGTCACTTCGTCGACGGATATCGTGGCGCATCAAGCGACCGGCAGCCGCCGATGTACTTTCCACTTGGCGGTGGAACGCTGAAGGGCATCGGCCGTCCAGGAGAGATTGTCTGGAGCCGTGTGTTTGTGGAAAGCAACAGTCTGCACGTTGACATGGGGCTTGGTTCCGTTGTGAAGCTGCCGGACGAAGAGACGCAGCGCCGATGGAGCCAGACTACGCTTCAGTGGCCGATGGTGAGCGCAGTGTTCGACGGTGTATCGCGAGACTCATTTATGGCGCGGCATCGCGCCAACCACGTCAACATCGCCTATGCCCCCACAGACAAGGATGCTGCGCGAGCACTCGCGATGAAAGCGGCAATGTTTCACGCGCTGGGCGTTCAGGTACATCTGTGCGGCGCGGTCGAGTTCAAATAGCAGGAGCTGCGGTGAGTATCGTCGGTGGGATTGATTTTGGTACGCAGAGCGTGCGCGTTTCGCTGTTTGGCAGTCGCGAAGGCCGGCTCGGGGCAGGCATTGCGGAGTACCCGCTTCATCGCTCTGCTCGTGCCCCCCAGCTTGCTACACAAAGCCACGAGGCGCAGATGGAAGCGCTTGAAAAGGCAATGCGTGCTGCATTGAAAGACAGCGGGATCAAAGGTGAACAGGTGAGAGCGCTTGCCGTAGACACGACAGGATCAAGCGTCATTCCTGTGGATGATGCACTTAATCCGCTCGATGATTACTATCTCTGGTGCGATCATCGCGCCTGGCGCGAAGCGGAGGAGATCACCGCGGCAGCACATGCGCACAGTCTGGAAGCGATTGCCTGGTCTGGCGGGATGTATTCCTCCGAATGGGGATTCGCCAAGCTTCTGCACTGGATGCGGCACAATCCGGAGAAGCGCGTACGGCTGGCAACCGCGCTTGAAAACTGCGATATGGTGGTTGCCACGCTGTGCGGTATCCATTCAGCGCATGAAATCACGCGCAGCGTTTGTGCCATGGGTCACAAGTGGATGTGGAACCCAAAATGGGATGGACTTCCGTCCGATGAGTTTCTCACCTCGGTCGATCCGCTGCTGAAGGGCATTCGGCAGAAGCTGGCAGGACGTTATGCTACGTCGGACTGCATCGCGGGTTCGCTTAGTGCGGCGTCGGCATCGCGTCTTGGTTTGCAGGAAGGCATTCCGATTCCGGCGGCTGCCATCGATGCACATTGGGATGCCGTGGGAGCGAACATTCGACTTGGCGACGTTGTCAATGTTATTGGCACTTCGACATGCATCATCGGCGTTAGCCAAGAGCAATCGCTTGTACCGGGCGTGTGTGGGGTAGTGCCAGGATCTGTGCTGCCGGGCTATATGGGCATTGAGGCCGGTCTTTCGGCGGTAGGGGACCTCTTCGACGGTATTGCGAGACGGGCGGGTTCCTCTGTTGCTGCTCTCAGCGAGGGTATGGACTCGTGGCGCGCGGGCCGCACGGGACTTCTACGCATGACGTGGGACAATGGCGACCGCACGGTACTGGTGAATCCGCGATTAGGTGGGATGACGCTCGGCTGGAACCTGACGCACACAGCGCAGGACGAGTTGTTTGCGGCCATCGAGGGAACGGCGCTGCATACGCGAATCATTCTGGACCGAATGAGCGAATATGGTTCGCCGGTGAACCGCATCATCAACGGCGGGGGTATACCCCAGAAGAGTCCTTTGCTAAATCGCATATACGCTAATGCGTTGAACAAGCCTGTGCTGGTCCCAAAGGGAGATGTAACCAGTCTGGGGGCCGCGATCTTCGCATTTCTGGCGTGTGGTGACTTTGCGACGATCCAAGAGGCGCAGGGTGCGCTATGCCCGCCTTGCACAACCTACTTGCCCGATGAGGATGAAGCTGCGGTGTACGACGAATTGTATCTGCTATTCAGAGACGTGTACTTTGCTTTCGGGCAATCGGCTGCTCCGTCGTCAAGTATGAGTCATATTCTTCCATCTCTTCAAGGGATTGCTTCAAAGGCTGTTGCGATGGTGAGTGAATGAGCATCAACTCGTATGTTGTGAAAGGAACGGTAGTCGCCGCACTTGGTGGATTGCTGTTCGGCTTTGATACCGCGGTTATCTCAGGCACCACGGAGGCGTTGACCGCCGTATATCACCTGTCACCCTTTCTCCTGGGTGTAACAGTGTTCAGCGCTCTCCTCGGGACCGTGATCGCAGCGCTCGGCGCGGGGATTCCCGGGCAACGCTATGGCCGCCGTGACTCGTTGCGCGTCATGGCGCTTTTCTATGTTGTCTCTGCGCTAGGGTGCGCTTTCGCATGGAACTGGCATTCGTTGATCGCGTTCCGCTTTATCGGTGGTTTGGGTATTGGAGGCTCGTCCGTATTAGGCCCAATGTATATCGCGGAAATCGCGCCGCCCAACTGGCGTGGACGCCTCGTCGGCTTCTTTCAGGTGAATATCGTTGTGGGCATTCTGCTGGCCTACATGTCGAACTACCTTATCGGCACCATGCATTTTGGAGCAACCCAGTGGCGATGGCAGCTTGGCGTTTCTGGTATTCCGGCGCTGCTATTTCTCATTGCACTGTTTACGATTCCGCGAAGTCCACGCTGGCTCGCGATGCAGAAGAGACTGGGGGAATCGCTGGATGTGCTGAAGCTGATTGGCGTGAAGGATGCGGAAGCCGAACTTAATGAGATCGTCGCGTCGGTTCATCTTGAACGCGCGGCTTCAAAGGAACCGCTATTCTCGCGCAAATACGCAAAGCCAATTTTTCTGGCTATTACCGTGGGCATGTTCTGCCAGTTATCGGGAATCAACGCAATCCTTTACTACCTGAATGACATCTTCGCGCTTGCCGGAGCGAGCCAGATGTCCGGTAATTTGCAGGCCATAGCTGTCGGCGCCATGAATCTTGTTGCTACGCTGGCTGCAATGTCGATGATTGACCGTATTGGAAGAAAGAAACTTTTGCTTATTGGCACAAGCGGTCTGGTGGTGTGCCTGGCTGGAGTTTCGGCGATCTTCTATACACACCAGCACATGAACTGGCTCGTATGGTTTTTGATGGCCTATATTGCGTGCTTTGCAATTTCGCAGGGCGCCGTTATCTGGGTTTATGTAAGCGAGGTTTTTCCGAACCGCGTGCGGTCAAAAGGGCAAAGCGTTGGAAGTTCATCTCACTGGATCACCAATGCGATTATCTCCCTTGTATTTCCAGTTATGGCCACCTCATCGGGAGCTTATCCATTTATCTTTTTCGGCATAATGATGGTCCTGGACCTCTTTGTTATCGCCTTTTACTATCCGGAAACCTCCGGTATCTCGCTGGAGCAGATGCAACATGAATTTGGAATTGACTAGCGAAAGAATGAGGACGCAGCTATGAAAAATTTTGTTTCGATGTCGCTCTTGTCGGGAGTATGTGCGGTAGCACTCGGTCAAAATCCAAACGCATGGCCCGATCTAACGCAGCAGCAGACGTACACCCCTCACCGTGCGTCGAGTACCGACCCAACTGGGGCGAATCAAGACATGCGCAGAGTTGTCCCTGGGGCAACCGCCACTGTGTTGGATGTGGATGGACCAGGGACAATTGCCCATATCTGGTTCACCATCGCAGATAATGAGCCTTACAACCTCAAGCGCATCGTGCTCCGCATGTATTGGGACGGAGAAACGAGCCCCAGTGTAGAGGCCCCGATTGGTGATTTCTTTGGTCTAGGGCTTGGCGAATACCATACATGGCAATCAGAGATGCTCTCGGTCGGCAATGACAAGTCTCTTAACTGCTTCTTTGCCATGCCGTTCGCGAAGCACGCGCGCATTACGGTTACGAATGAGGGCAAACAACCCATCAACGCCCTCTACTACAACATTGATTACCGCATCTACTCGCACCCATTGCTTCCGGACACGCTGTACTTCCACGCCGAGTACCGGCAGGAGCAGCCGAATCACGGCTGGACGAATAATTGGAAAACGAACCAGGACCCGCTGGTCAATGACAAAACCAACCTCGATGGCCAGGGCAACTATGTGTGGATGGAAGCGAAAGGGCACGGTCAGTATGTTGGCGTAACCATGTCGGTGCTCCAGAACCAGGACATGTGGTGGGGTGAAGGCGATGACATGTTCTTTATCGATGGATCGAAGACGCCACAGATCGTTGGCACTGGCACTGAGGACTATTTCCTCGGTGCGTGGGATTTTGGCGGACATCCATTCTCCTATCAACTCTACGGCGCTCCGGTAGTCGGAGCAGAACTGGCAGGCAGTCGCTCCAGCGTGTATCGGTTCCACCTCGCACAGCCGATTCCGTTTCAAAAATCTTTCAAGGCCACAATTGAGCATGGCAATGCCAATCATCGTTCGGATAACTTCTACTCTGTTGCATATTGGTACCAGGCGGGTCCCCATGAACCTCTACCGCCTTTGCCTTCGGTAGAGCAACGCCTGCCTGCGCTCCAGCCAGTGGGCGGCCCAGGGAATGCTGGTGCAATCGTGCGCTGATGGAGGAGCGGGGCGCTGATCCCGCCCGCTTTTCTTATGGCAATATGATCCGGTTGCGCAATACCTCCCTCATTCTCACGGAGGAGCTATGTTGAAAGCTGTCGCAGCAGTCTGTATCCTCGCCGTTTCTACGCTCGTACTTCGCGCGGCTACGCTTGAGTCGCCTGCCGGGTCGGTACGCATGGTTGTCGAGACTAGCCCATCGCCCACGGAACGTATCGAAATCAAGGTTGCTGGCAAGTGGGTTTCCGCGATTTCATCCGCGCAGGCTGCGACGCGAGCTGTCGCTCTGGGAACTCCAAACACATTCCACTCATGCATCATCCAGAGCGAGGATGCAATTCCTAGCGGCCTGCTGTTGCGCGGAGACTGTGGCATCGGCAAATTCGAGCAGCGTATCCACCTCACGCCAGAACCGGACGAGCTTGCAGTCACCGTAAGATTTCTGCCCGGACCTGGCGTTCAAATCAACTCGGTCGAGGACCGTTACGACTTCGCACCTGGACGCCGCGCGGCGAACGACCCAAAAGGCCCCGTCGATTTTGTCTGGAGCCAGAACATCAAGAACGAAGCGGACGGAGACATTCCAAGCTGGGCATTCAAATCTCCGGTGGTAATGCTTCAGCAGGGGCCGGTCTTCGCAGCGCTCATGCCAAAGCTGGGTGAACGCCAAAACCCGCCGCTCGCACTCGACCTCGACGTCACCTCGCAAAAGCTCCCGTGGCTCGCCTATGGAGCCATTCCATCGCAACCCTACGGTCACAGCTATTTTCGCCGCTCACGGACTGGCAGCCCCAAGGTCATCGCAACAAGCACGCCGTCGGGCCAGCAGGAAGTCATCGAATATAGCTATTCGATCATCGCGTCTGAGCAACCGTTTAAATTAGGCTACAGACGAGCGGTACATCTTCTTTGGCAGCAGCAGGGGCATCAGGAATTACTCTCCTCCTACGATGCCCAGCGCAACGTTACACGACCGTGGCTGGTCACATTTAAAGACTGGTCCTCAGATACCTGGCTGCGATATGCAAATGAGGTCTATCGCGGTTTTCCCTGTGGCGACAGGCAGTGCGGCACGCTGGCAAGTTTTCGAAATCCTTCCGGGCATTGGTCGCAGCAGACCGGACCGGATGCGTGGTTCAACCCCTGGTTCGAAACTTTGCGCACCGCCTACGGCTGGTATCTCTTTGGACACCGTACCAATAACGCCGACATCGAGCACAAAGCGGAATCCGTGCTGAATCTCGTGTTGAGCAGCCCGCGAGATGACGGCGCATTTTCGACAATCTATCTGGTGAACGGCAAACAATGGCTTCATTCCGATGGATGGGCAGGCTACGGGGACGACTACCATGCTTTCGGAATGTCGTGGACCGGCTATTGGATGCTAAAGTGGGGCAAAGACCTGGCACCGGGCCGCGAGCAGGAGATTCTCGCGTTTCTGCGACCCTATGGAGATTTTCTTGTAAAGCACCAACTCGCCAGCGGAGTCATTCCCGCCTGGTATAACAGCGCCCTTGAGCCTCGCGCAGAATTCCGCGATTTCAATGCTGAAACGGCGGCATCTGGTTTGTTTCTTGCTTCGCTGGCCGAGGCCACGGGAGACCACACCTATCTTGCCGCTGCCCGGAAGACGATGGACTTTGTCACTCGTGAGGTGCTGCCCCGTCAGCGCTGGTTCGATTTTGAGACATTTCTGTCCTGCGCTCGCAAACCATTCGACTTCTACGATCGCTGGACCGCGCAGTATCCGCAGAACAATCTCTCGCAGATTCAGGCTGCGGCGGCCTACCTCAAGCTGTATCAGATCACGAAACAGCAAGAGTACCTGACCACCGGCACGCATGTTCTCGACTACCTGCTGCTCACGCAGCAAGTCTGGAATATACCCGCGCTTTCGCCGAAACTCATCGGTGGCTTCACCACGCAGAACACAGATGCTGAATGGAGCGACGCTCGCGAAGCCTACGCTGCTGTGCTGCTTTGGCATTACTACCAGGCCACCGGCAGCCAGGAATATCTGGAACGCGCCGTCGGAGCCGCCCGATCTACCTTCGCAGTCGCGCCCTGGGAAAACTGGGCGCATACTGGATTTATCGACGAATCGGGTGCGCTGACCGGTATTCACTGGGGACCCGGCAGTGGCATGACGTCTGTGGAATTGTTGTATCCCGTGTTGGGCGACGCCTACATTAATCTGTCGAACGATACAGGCGCGTGCTTCAACGCGTGTTCGATCCGCAACCTTAAAATTCGAGGCAATCGTATCTCATTCAACCTCGATGCCGTTTCATCGCTAAGCGATGTAAACATCCGGTTTGCCGGAGTGAACAAAGCTGCCACCTATCAGATCACTTGGAACGGCAATCGGTCTGACAGAATCACTGGCAGCAGCATCCTTCGCAACGGCTTTACGATCGGGAGATGAATCACCCTGAGATATTCAACTGGAACGAAGAGGGTAGGGTATGCATCAGTAATGGTGGCCTGAGACGGCTCAAAACCGCCGACCACCTCGCCAGCGACGGATCACACAGTTGAATGCCTCCAAGTGGTGAGCAGATCGCTGCGGCCGGATCGATATATCGCACCCAAATGAAGTTCTAAGCTTCAGGGGTTGGAGCCGCGAAAAGTTCGAAAATCGTCTACTAGGGCCGACCATTCTTCCATTTTGATCTTTGAGGATTAGATCACAGCGATATTCGCGTGAAATTGATTAATATCTTCACCGATCGATCTTCTGTCTACACTGCAAAATCCGGATCACGTCGCCGTATCTCGACATAGCACGTTACAGGTGCCATCTTCGACAACAAGCCTACAGGCTCAGAGTTACATTCACTGTCGGTAGTTTTGCTGTATGAAACAAACTTGCGTCCTCTAGCGGCACTTATAGTGCCGGCTAAGAAAAGGGACGATTCAAATAAACCCGCGTTTCTATTGGGAATTGCTGAATGAAACATGCAGACGCTGCCAAGAGAGCGAATGTAAGAAATGAAACGCACCTTATCGGAGAACTTAGACGGATCATCCATATTGACGCGTCTTTGTACTGCACATTAGAACGGTCGAGGAATTTATAAAACCATCGTGCTAAAGCCTTCTTGCTACTAGTAAATCAAGCAGAAGGCTAGGAGAGTCCTATGCTTGCAAAACGAGGTTGGCTCGCATCCTATGCCATTGCATGGATTTTCATTCTTCTGATCAGTGCGGCGATCAGTCATGCTCAAGTAAGTTACACAACGACATGGGTAACTAATTCGTATTCGACCATCCCAACTTACGTTGGAAACGCCATGCGGTCCATGTGGGTGGCGCCAGAGGGTGTTATCTATACCGCGTCCATGTGGGACGAGAGCGAAGGAAGCATCAACATCTACCAAAACGGCCACAAGACAGGCAGCTTCACTGCACATGGTGAGGCCCAGGGCGGAGCGATCAGCGGCGATGGAACCCATATCTTCGCCGCGCTGCAATTCAATACAACTCTCGGGGGCAGCGGCTTTTTCG
>DASRSR010000058.1:0-22504 GCA_035656355.1 Edaphobacter sp. | reverse complement strand
AGGTAGAAATAGCAAGCGATCACAAGGGCGAAGACGCTACCCTCGATCACCATCATTCCGATCGTTCCCCACCACGTTACGCTCTTCGAGCCAAAGGTCACGCTTGGGAGGCCGGAGACGTCCAGAACGGGGCGGGGTTTTATGTCTTCTGCCATTTGTCCCTCTTTCTCCGGCGGGCGGACTCCTGTCGGGTGGGCCAGAACCAGGCAATGAGCGTGATGGCAATAGGAACTGCGCCGATGCTGACTGCTACCGGCCTGAAGATGCTGCCAATAAACATAACAGTGGTGGCGACTGCGGCGAGGAAAGGCCAGATGGTGGGAGCAGGGAATTCATCGAGGCCCTCGGGTTCGGCATCGATCGTGCGTGTAGTGAGAAATTCTCTGGTGTCTTCGTGAAGCCCGGTAACGACAGGTTGGTTCGGAGCGGCGTCCCACAGAGCTTCGCGTCCATTCACGGTTGGCAAATTGAGAAAGTTGTAGCTTGGCGGCGGAGAAGTTGTCGCCCACTCCAATGTGCCTGCGCCCCAGGGATTCGCGGAGGCCTGTTCGCCTCTCTTGAGAGATACCCAGATATTAAGAAGGAACAGCACAACCGAGACGAAGAGCAGAATATAACCGCAGGACTCAATCTGATTGAGTACTGTAAGCCCCATTCCGGGGCCATAGGTGTAAACGCGGCGCGGCATCCCGCGAAGACCGGCGATATGCATCGGGAAAAAGGTGATGTTGAAGCCGATAAAGAAGAGCCAGAAGCTCCACATCCCAAGTTTTTCGCTCATCATCCGACCCGTGATCTTGGGGAACCAATATGCGAATGCCCCGAAGAGTGGAAAAACCGCGCCTCCGATCAGGACGTAATGGAAGTGAGCGACGACAAAATAAGTATCATGCACCTGAAGATCGACAGGTACCGCGGCGACGAACATACCAGTCATGCCGCCGATGATGAAGACGAAGAAAAATCCCAGCACCCACCACATAGGCGTTTTGAGAACAAGTTTGCCTGTCACAATTGTGGCTACCCAGCAGAAAATCTGTGTTCCCGTCGGGATTGCGATCATTATGCTCGCCGCTGTGAAGAAACTCTCGCTCATTTGCGGGATACCGGTTGCGAACATGTGATGAACCCAAAGCCCGAACGCGATAAAACCTGTTGCGATAATCGAGAGGACGATCGCGAGATACCCGAAAATGTGACGCCTGGAAAAAGTGGTAATGATACTGGACACAATTACCGTTCCAGGAATGAAGATGATGTAGACCTCGGGATGACCAAACCACCAGAAGAGATGCTGAAACAGCAGGACATCTCCGCCAACGGCTGGATTGAAAAATTGCGTGGAGCCTGTGCGGTCGAGCAGGAGCATGGTGCTCCCAACGACCACCCCCGGCATCGCAAAGATCACCATGAACGCGGTAACGGTCTGACCCCAGACGAAGAGGGGAATGCGATTGAGGGACATTCCGGGAGCCCGCAATTTGAAGACCGTGACAACTGTTTCAACCGCAACTGCGAGCGCCGAGACTTCTGTGAAGGTGATCAATTGGGCCCACACATCAGGACGTTTACCGGGGCCGTAATCCGGGCCGGAGAGCGGAACATAGGCAAACCACCCGCGGTCCGGACCGGTATTGGTAAAGAAAAAGCAGAACAACATGAGGCCGCCGAACGCGAACAGATAGTAGCTGTACGCATTGAGACGAGGGAACGCAATATTTCTTGCTCCCACCATCAATGGCACAAAGTAGACGCTGAGAGCTTCGAACATCATAGGCACGGCAAAGAGAAACATCATGATCGAGCCGTGCATGGTGAAGACCTGGTTGTACAGGTCTGGTCCCATGATGTGCGCTTCGGGAAATGCAAGTTGCAGCCGCATTGCTCCAGCGAGCAGGCCTGCCGCCAGGAAGAAGATGAATGCGGTGACCATGTACCGCTTGCCAATGGTGGTGTGATGAACTGCTTTGAACCACCCTACGAACCCTGACGGTTCGCGCCAGACAGCATCGAGTCGCTGTGCTCGCGGGTCACTGGTTTCCGGCAGAATTGGAGAAACTGTATATGTGCTCACCGTAGTGTCTCCAGATAGGCAAGCAGGTCGTTCATATCGGCGGACGACATGGGATTGGGCGGCATCCGGCAGCCGGGTTTTATGCTCTGTGGATTGGAGATCCAGCCGGCCAGATTGCCAATGGTGTTGGGGAGCGTGCCTGCGGCAATCGTCGATCTGCTCGCAAGATGGGTCAGATCAGGTCCAACCCGCGAGTTCGCTGTCGTGCCGCTAATGGTGTGGCACATCACGCATGGATGCGAGAGAAAGACCTCCTGGCCATGCGCGATCTGCGGATTCGCTGGAGGCGGCGCGGACTTGGCCTGCGCCGTGAGCCAGCGTTGAAAATCCTGCGGCGTCTGCGCGACAATCTCAAACGCCATGTGCGCGTGTTGCGCGCCGCAGAACTCGGCGCACTGACCGCGCCAGTTGCCGGGATGGTCCACTTCGAGGGTGAGATCGTTGAAGTAGCCGGGCAGCAGGTCCTTTTTGCCATGAATATTCGGCGCCCAGAAGCTATGGATTACGTCGCGCGATGTGCTGTGGATCGTGACCGGGACGCCCGCCGGCACATGAATCTCATTGGCAGTGTGGACGATTTTGTAAGGCTCGCTGTTCGGATACTCCACCTCCCACCACCACTGGTGCCCGTAGACATTGATCGTCAGTCCGGAACTTGCGGCGAGCGCAGCGGTGGCATGGCTCGTCCGATAAGAACTGACCAGGATGACGAAAAGTAACACGATGGAGACGCCAAGCGCTCCGGCAACGATACGCGCAACAATACGGTCATGTGTGGGATTTGCCGGCGCGGGAGTAGGAATCCCTTTGTCATGGGTTCGCGCCCGCAGTACACCGATGACAAGTACAGCGATAACGATCAGATAGACAATCGCCGTGATCCAGAAGATAAGCAGAAACGTGTGCTCAATGCGGAATGCCTGTGGACCTGCAGGAGCCAATGCAGTCTGCTTGCCGTGAAAACCCGGAACAAACAGGAGCATCGCGAGTTGGCAGCCCAGACCCATCATTATTTCTTCTCCTGCTGAATCGGCTGCTGATACTCGTCGGAAGGATGTTCTTTTTTCTTGGCCTGCTCAGCTTTTTTGACTGGCATGGTGTCCGAGCGCGACGGAGCGATATCGGAGGGGAGTTGCCCGCTCATTGAACGGACATACGCGATGATCTCCCAGACCTGATACTCGGGTATCTTTCCGGCGAAGCTGGGCATTCCGTTGGGGCGACCCTGCACAATTGTGGAGTAGATCTGCTCGGGCTTGCTGCCATAAATCCAGTCGGAGTCCATCAGCGCGGGACCGATCCCGCCTCCGCCATTCGCGTGGCAGCCAACGCAGTTGTATGCGTTGTACAGCCGCTTGCCTTCTCCAACGGCGTAAGCGCTCCCGGCATATTGGGCATATGGAGTTTGCGGAGGCGAGGTGTCACCTAAATGTATGCTCGTCAGCGGAATGCCATTGGCGACCTGTGCTCCTGTTGCTCCAGGATCAAATACACGGTGCTCCCGCTGACACCCCGACAATAGGGCGATAGCGGCAATCAAAGGCAAGATACGGCAGCTGCGAGGCATCATGCGCCACCATCCTTCGTGAGCGGTAACTGCGGCACGTTATAGGCTCGGAGAATCCGATCGATTTTGGCTGCGTCTTCCCTAATTGCCCGGTTGAGCTTTTCGGCCAGATCGGTGTCCTTGCTATGCACAGCAGCGGTGATATTAAAAACGAACGGAATGCCCGAACGATCGATGGACGGCGAAACTGCGGCGAGCGAGAGAGGAACGGATTGCTTTCGAGCGTAGTAGCCCGCCAGCGGCCCCCAGATCACAGCGACTCCAATTTTCTTATCCGCGACCGCGCGAACGATCGATCCAGCTTCTCTTCCGAAGGGCTCGTATCCCACAAGCTGGGCCGTATGCCCGGCTCGGATAAGCGGCAAAGAAGGAGGTGAATAGTCCGATTCCAGAATCTGAAGACCGATGCGTTTGTTGTCGAGAACCGGATCATCGAAGCTGGCGATATGGAGGTGCTCGCGGCTCCGCGTGACAAAGACATAGCTGGAGCGGTAATAGGGAACCGTCGTCTGCACATGCTTCATGCCTTCGGGAACTCCCATCAGGACATCGCAGGCTCCCTTGTTGAAGCGCTCGCGCAGAAATCCACGGCGGCTCCGCGCCCACACAAATACCGGCTTGCGACCAATGTCTCGTGCAAGCAGGGCTGCGATCTGGTTATCGAATCCACCGAGGGAGCTGTTCGAATAGGGCAGATTATCGGGATCAGCACAGATACGAAGGGAAGGGGTTTCGGCAACGGCGCGTACAGATATGAAACCGCCCGCGAATAACGAAGCGACGCAGGCAAGCAACAGCTTATGGAAGCGCGAAGACATAGAGTGTTCCTCCCGCTGTTGTTACGTTACGGATATCTGGCAATGCCTTGCCCCACCCACTACTTGCGGTGCCATCCCGCGTATCGAGCTTTCCGGCAACAATAGACCCAGGCCAGCCGCCAATGCCGGACAATACCGCAATATATTGCTTGCCATCCGGGCCACGATAGCTGATAGGCTGCCCAATAATTCCTGAACTGGTTTTGAACTGCCACAGAACTTTTCCCGTTCTGGCATCGGCCGCTTTGAACCACCCATCCATGGTCCCGAAGAAGACCAGGTCCCCAGCAGTGGTTACTGTTCCGCTCCACAGGGGGTACTTATCTGTGATCTTCCAGACGGCTTTCCCGGCAATCGGGTCCCATGCCGTAAGTTCGCCCATATTGCCGCCCGGGCCTGCGTAGTATTGCTCCGTCGTGCCAACGTACGGTGTTCCAGCAATGTAATTCGCTTCGGTCCCTTCTTCGTCCATGCACATGTTCTGGTGCGGAATGTAGACGAGACCTGTTCGTGGCGAAAAGGAAGAAGGCTGCCAGTCCTTTGCTCCCGCAGCAACTGGACAAATATCTCGCACTACCTTGCCTGTATGGATGGCCTTCGCCGAAACTCGTTGCAGAAGGCCCGTCTTCAGATCAACTCCCGTAGTGCTGTTGATGTACGCGAATGGATTTGCCGATAGGATCTCTCCCGATGCGCGGTCGATAACGTACACATATCCGTTGCGATCAGGCCGCACCAGCACCTTTCGCATTTTGCCCTTCCAGTTCAGGTCGAGCAGAATATCTTCATTGACACCGTCCCAGTCATAGAGGTCATGCGGAGACATCTGATAGAACCAGACGGCCTCGCCCGTATCGGGATCTCGCGCAAACATCCCGGAGGTCCATTTGTTGTCTCCCGGCCTTACCTCCGGGTTCCATGGACCTGGGTTCGCCGTTCCGTAGTAGATGAGATTCAACTCCGGGTCATACGAGAGAAAGCCCCATACTGTGCCGCCGCCGATTCGCCATGCATCGGGTGGCCAGGTCTTAACTCCGAGGTCCTGCCCTTTGTCGCTCGCGTAAAACGGCTTGAAGCGCGGGCCAATCAGGACATCTTTGTCCGGTCCGGTGTTATATGCCTTCCATGCGATATTGCCGGAGCTTTCATCAAGAGCGGTCAGCCATCCGCGCACGCCGAACTCGCCGCCGGAGTCGCCGACGAAAACATGATGATGCACCACCATCGGAGCCATCGTCATGGTCTCGCCCTTGCTGATATCGGCAAGATGAGTTTTCCAGACTTGTTTTCCCGTGTTCGCATCGACAGCAACGGTATATCCATCAAGAGTGTTGTAAAAAATCTTTCCGTCGTCGAACACCGCACCACGGTTTACCCAGTCACAACATGCCTCACCCTTAGCTGCGCGAGATGGCTCCGGTTCATATTTCCATTTCAGAGGCGCGCCCGGCTTTGTCAGGTCGAGAGCATACAGCGTGTTCGGCCAGGGCGTCACAATATACATTGTGTTGTTAGCAACGATAGGCGCAGCTTCCTGTCCATGCGTCACCCCGGTTGAAAACGTCCAGGCTGGCTTGAGTTGGGCCACATTGCCGGTGTTGATCTGATCTAGCGTGCTATAGCGGGTATTTGCATAATCCTTGGTCGCGCGAACCCATTGTCCATCGTCGGGCTCCATTGCTCCTGCGTAGGGATGTATATTGCCCCCCGAAACTGGAGCCTGGCTCGGATGTTCTGTATGGCAGGAAATCAGCATCAGAGTGAGCATCAGAGATGCCAGTGTGCCGTATCGTGAAAGAACGTTCTCGAACCGATTGTTACCCATCGACGTGACGATCTCTCCAGGACGTATGTTCCTGAAGTACGACGGGTATTTCTCGAACAAGGATGCACGTTATCCGGTTAAGTATCTATTTCGATATGCCAGGATAAGTTCTGGACTGAAAAAGCTCTGGGAAGGATGACGGAAAACAGCAACTCCCTCGCCGCACATATAGTGTTTGCCCTTGCGAGTATTGAGCGGAGTCCCTATTGCAGCGATTCGAATTCGCTGCGGCAGGCACTGCATCCTGGATTCAGCTAGTTCTCTCTGTCAAAGGTAAGCGACAACTGTTCCCTTTGATCAGCCTTATCGACATACTTCTCGTTCTGCAGTGTCCGCTCATCGGATGGACCAAGTAGAGAGGTGCTGGCGAATACATAGCCGGGGCTTGCAAATATTCGGCAGGAATATACGGCTAACTCCGCGTCTGCTGCCTTGTACTGAAGTTGTGTTCCGCGGTTGACACGTTGTAGCTACGGCAATGGTTTTGATGGGATTGGTGCCGGGAGGGGGGGTCGAACCCCCACGAGGTTGCCCTCGGCGGATTTTGAGTCCGCTGCGTCTGCCAGTTCCGCCATCCCGGCTTGGGATCTTTCGATTATATCTTCAGTCACACCGGTTTACGAAGCCATTGCTCGAGTGTTGAAGTGATCTTCGGTTTTGAGGGATTGTGACCATTGGTTTTTATAAACGAATTTTGCCCATGAGCGTAGTCCGCGCTCCGGCTTTTTAGGAAGCGATTCTGCAAGCCATTCCCGCGTGGGTACTGAGAATCCAGTTTTTTTGCGATTGAGGATAGCTGTAGGTAGAGGCTTGATCAAAGTTTGTGCCATTTGCAGCTTAGTAGGCGGAGTGTCGGAACCTAGCAATGGAGAGAGTTGTTTGAGTAGAAACTGGTCGACGAAGGGAGTTCTGATTTCAACAGAATGGGCCATGCCTGCCCAGTCGGCATCTCGAAGAAGCTGGTTGCGCATATAGCGCGTACTTTCAAGAAAGCTAATCTGGAGATGAAGAGGCCATTCTTTGAGTGCCTGCAACTCCTCGCATGCCGTGTGATTCAGGATTTCGAGGCCAGTTGCTGCAAGTTGGGGATCAAGCACGCTCGGGAGTTCCCAGGGCATAAAAAGGCTTCGCCGGAGAAGATATGCGCCTTCAATATCTCCGCCATATTCCAGGAGTCCGGCATATTTCGGTGATGTAACTCTCTTTAGCAGATTTTCAGTAGATTTCCGAATGATGCCGCCGAACCTGCGAGAGATGTGCAATCCGTGCACCAGATCCATAATCTTAGGAAGCTGCCTGAAACTGCCGTAACCGCCGAACAGTTCATCTCCTCCAAGTCCTGAAAGGGCAACTTTGAATCCGGCATTTCGAGCCATGCGCGCAACGAAATAGGTATTGATGCCATCGATGGTAGGTTGATCCATGGCATCGAGGAATCGGGTCGATTCGGACTTAAAGTCTAATTGCCGCACCCATTCGATCTGCTGTGGGACGCCATAGCGAGCAGCAATCTGCGAAGCTTCGACGGTTTCATCATTCGATGTGTTGCGATAAGCATCGAATCCGAGTGTGAGGGAACGTAATCCTTGCGGTGGAAAATCTCCAGCCGAGATTCCTAGTATGGTGGAAGAATCCAAGCCAGCGGAGAGAAAGATCGCTACCGGCACATCAGAGATGAAGTGAGCATGCACGCTGTCGCGGAGTGCGCTTTGAAGGCGCTGAAGCGGCATCTCTTCGGAGG
Source organism: Edaphobacter sp. (assembly GCA_035656355.1). Taxonomy (GTDB): domain Bacteria; phylum Acidobacteriota; class Terriglobia; order Terriglobales; family Acidobacteriaceae; genus Edaphobacter. The sequence continues at coordinate 14,479 of DASRSR010000058.1, read as the reverse complement.
GAAGGGAAGTCCCACTCGTCATCAATTCCGCAATAGAGACGAACTGCTTTAATTGTGGCTCATGGCCTTTTTGTAGCCAGAGAGAGTAGCCACTTTGCAACGAGCGAATTCCGCGATAAAGAGTATAAGGTTCAGGAATGCTTCCCCACAGAAAGAAACCTGTATGTCCGGCGGGTTCAGGGGAGAGATCAATTCCCGGTATTTGGAGTAGTGATTTTACCGAAGAGGAAAACCACGTACCTTTACTGGTTTCTGCAATATAGAGAGGCTTGATGCCATAAGGATCGCGGGCTAAGAGCAGACCTTGCTTATGCTCATCCCAAATAGCGAACGCAAACATTCCACGCAGGTATCCGAGCATATTGCTGCCGAGTTTCTGGTAGAGAGCAAGAATGACCTCGGTATCGGAAGTCCCCTGAAAGTGATAATCCGGAACCCATCGCCTCAACTCGTCAACGTTATAGATTTCTCCATTGAAAGATATTGTCAATTGTCCGTCATTGGAGCACATCGGTTGAGCACCGGTCTCAGTTAAATCCTGGATAGCCAAACGCCGATGCAAAAGGGCTACCTGTTTTTGTGCCCCTGTCCATATCCCATATCCATCTGGTCCTCGATTTTTTAGCGAGTCGAGGATTTTTTCGAACAATTGAGAATCGGGGAAATTCTCTGCACTACTCCTGAGACAACCGGCAATGCCGCACATAAATCCTCAGTCAGGCGCTGTATTCTTCGGGTATGCAGCATCCTCTGCATTAGCCGAGAAAATTATCAATTCTTATTTATTAGAGGGGGTTATAGATTAAGCCGAGCTTAATGTCGGAAACACTCTTTAGTAACTTGGAGAGATTACCCGCTCTGTCCGTTTGCAAAATGATCTGTCGTGCTACGCTGGCTGAATCCTAATGATGAGACAAGAAAATGAACTGCCTCGCGTACTAAGGGCATCGCACGCGACTTCGATTGTGGTGGGAATCATCATTGGCAGCGGCATCTTCCTGGTGCCGCGAGAGATGATGGCCGCTGTCGGATCGTCAAAGCTGGTTTATGTCGTATGGATCGTCGGAGGGATGCTATCGCTGTTTGGGTCGATGACCTATGCGGAGCTTGCTGCAAATCGCCCCCGTTACGGTGGTGATTATGCCTTTCTAAAGGAAGCCTATGGCGATCTCACCGGTTTCCTTTATATGTGGACTCAGGTCGCGATTGCCAAGCCTGCATCGCTTGCGACTATTGCTGCAGGACTGGCGCGTGTTCTGGCAACCTTTGCGGTCCTGAGCTTTTTTGAGCAGCCTGCATTTGCGCATTTGTTGTGGGGGCAGCTCTTCGCCATTGCGGTGACGTGGCTAATAACAGGCCTTAATATTTTGGGTACCCGCAAGTCGGGTAATGTGCAATTGGCACTGACCTGGCTTAAGGGCATATTGATCGTTGGGATTGCGGGCTTCTGTTTTGCTGCTGCCGGCAATCATGGGTCGTGGCACAACTTTGCTACGGAATTCTCTGGCGCAAGCGGCGGTATGGCAGGATTCATGATCGCGCTTACCGCAGCGTTGTGGGCCTATGACGGCTGGAGTGATGTTGTCCAGCTTGCCGGTGAAGTCCAAAATCCACAGCGCAGTATGCCGGTTGCATTGGTTGGCGGCATTGCGATCGTTGGCGCGCTCTATATGCTGACCAACGCCGCCATTCAGTATGTACTTCCAGCCACAGCCATTGCAGGATCCTTCCGGCCCGCGGCTGATGCGATGCGTGTGGTCGCAGGGGATTGGGGATCGGGGCTGGTTTCCATCGGAATGGCGGTAAGCATCGCCGCAACATTTGTCGGTTCATCACTCTCAGGCGCACGCGTTCCCTTCGCTGCTGCTCGTGACGGTCTTTTCTTCAACAAGCTGGCAGAAGTTAGCCCTCGCTTTCAGACTCCGGCGGCGGCGCTGGTGCTGCAGGCCGTTCTTACTACGCTGCTGCTACTGGCTATTGGAAGATTCCAGGCACTCTTTTCACTGGCTATCTTTTCGGAGTGGTTGTTTTACGCCCTGACCGCAAGCACGGTTTTTGTCTTCAGGCATCGCGAACCGGATTCGCCGCGCCCCTTTAGCGTTCCGGGCTATCCGATGGTTCCCGTGTTGTTCATTATTGCAGCCGCAGTGTTGCTGGCATTCTCCTTCCACGATCAGCCACGCAACTCGCTGTTGGGAACTATCGTTATCCTGCTGGGGATTCCCTTTCACTATTTGCTGCAATGGCGCAGAACAAATTAGCTGCGGTTTTGAATTACGCGCTCATAGACGCGAACATACTCCTGAGCGGGCTTATCCCAGGAAAAATCCTGTGCCATGCCACGCTGCCTGATCTGTTCCCACTCAGCCGGATTGCGAAAGGCAGCAAGAGCGCGCTGCAGAGCGTCCATTAATGCGCCTGAGGTATAGCCTTCAAATTTGAATCCATTGCCTCCCCCATTCGGCTGTTCATCGATTGTGTCATCAAGGCCACCGGTGGCGCGAACTACGGGAACAGTACCGTACTTCAGGCTGTAAATCTGGTTGAGACCGCAAGGTTCGTAGCGTGATGGCATCAGGAACATGTCCGCGCCTGCTTCGATCTTATGGGCAATAACGTTGTCGTATTTCACCTGTACGCGAACTTTAGTGGGGTAGCGCTCAGCCATCTCGACTAACAGGCGCTCGTAATACTCTTCGCCATTGCCGAGAAGCACCATTACCATGTCTTCCTGAACGAGCCGGTCCATGCTCTCGACGATGAGGTCGAAACCTTTTTGTGTCGCAAAACGCGAAACAATTCCAATGACGGCGGTCTTGTCCGAAACACCTTTGAGGCCAAAAGCGTGAAGCAGGTCCCGCCTGCACTCTTTTTTCCCCGAAAGGTCAGACGCGGTGTAATGGGCTGCGATGTTTGAGTCGATAGCGGGATCCCACTCGGAGTAATCGACACCATTGAGTATGCCGAAGAAATCGGCACTGCGCTGCTGCAGCGCGCCTTCCAGGCCGTTGCCAAACTCTGGCGTCTGAATTTCCTTAGCGTAGGTCTGGCTTACAGTGGTCAGGGCATCGGCGTATACGATACCACCCTTCAGAAAATTGACCTGATCATTCTGCTCCAGCTTATCGAAGGTAAACATATCCCACGGCAGCAGCAGTTTTTCCATCGTCTGGGGAGGAAACCAGCCCTGGTAGCCTGCATTATGGATCGTCAGGACTGCGGGAATGCGCCGCAGGACGGGGTCAAAGTAGTAGGTGGAACGCAGAAGAACCGCAAGCATGGCGGCCTGCCAATCGTGAACATGGAAGACGTCGGGAATGCCGATAACCTTGGTGGCCTCGATGACAGAGCGGCAGAACAGGCCGAATCTTTCGGCGTTATCTGTATAGTCGCCTGACGGCGTGGCATAGAAATTTTCACGGTCGAAGAGTTGGGGGCAGTCAACGAAATACATCTGCACGCCTGCGCTGACGCCGCCATCCAAAATTCGTGCGAAACGGCTGTATGTGGGAAATGGAATGGTCACGCTGGGTAGAACTACCGGCGGTTTTGGCAGGGCCTTAGCAACTTGTCGATAGTAAGGGATAAAAACACTGACATTATGCCCTTGCTTCACCAGTTCGCGGGGAAGCGCGCTGATAACATCTGCAAGGCCTCCAGTCTTTGCCCAGGGAGCACACTCTGATGCTGCAAATACGATATGCATTCCGTTGTCCTTTATCTTCACAACCAAACCGTTAGTCTATACAAGACTACGAAATCAAACCATTAGATGCATATGAAACGGAAGCCCAAACTCGGCCAGAATTTTTTGGTAGATGACACTGCACGTCATACCATCGCCGACGCGCTTGGCAACATCAGCGAGCGCACCGTCATCGAAATTGGTCCTGGCCATGGTGCGATTACCGATATATTGGCCGATCGCTGCCAGCGTTTGATCGCATTGGAGATTGATCCTGCGCTTGCTGCCGAATTACGTTTTCGATTTCGTAATCGGCCACATGTCCAGATTGTTGAGATAGACATTCTGAAGGCCGACCTCCGCTCCATCATAGGAGACAGCAATACAGCAGACGTAATCGGAAATCTGCCCTATTACATTACTTCTGACATTCTTCTCAAGCTCTTTGCCGCAGGCAATGAAGGACTACTCACGCGCGCAGTTCTGATGATGCAACGCGAGGTTGCCGATAGAGTATCGGCAGCGCCGGGAGTACGGGACTATGGGCTTCTTTCTGCAACTACTCAAATGAGCGCGCAGGTGGAGTCTCTCTTCACATTGCCCCCTTCTGCATTTTCGCCTCCGCCGGAGGTCTATTCCACTGTGCTTCGGCTATGTTTTGCTCCTCGCTTTGCCGAGTTGGGAGTGGATGCCGCTGGATTCAATGTTTTTCTGCGGCAGTCGTTTGCTCAGAAACGGAAGACGCTGCATAACAATCTACGGTTTGCGGGCTACACGGTGGACCAGATCAGCGATGGCTGGCCTGCAGAGATACCGACTCAGGCGCGGGCGGAGTCGGTGTCCCTGGAATCCATGGCAGAGCTATACCGCGCACTGAAATCCTGATACTACCGCCGGGCAGGAGAGTGGGGCGCTGATTGTGCTGGTGGTGGCGAGTAGTGTGGTGCCGCAGGCGGAGGATTGTAGTGCGGCTGCGGTGGTGGATTGTAACGTGGCTGTGGTGGCGGGTTATAGCGCGGCTGCGGAGCTGGCATCCGCTGTTCCGGCTGTGGATTAACGCGACGTTGTACCGGAGGCTGTATGGGGCGCATCGGTGGACGTGCCTGGGGCTGAGTTTGGGGCCGGATTTGGGGAGAGCGTTCTGCCGGTCCCGATTGCGGCCGTGGCATTACGGGGCGTGTCCCAGGAGATTGAGAGGGTATCGTTGACCCCTTCTTTGGAATAGGTCTGCTATAAACGCGGCCAGTCGGGAAGTCGCGACGAAGGGCACCTCCTGCTGGATGCACACCGGTCGACGGTACTGGGCGGAGAGGTTGTACGACCTGCCCATTAATCCGGCGAGGTATCGAAGGCGGGCGGGAAGTTATTGTTACAGGGCGACCCACTTTGATGGGATGGATTGGCCCACCACTGCGTACAGGCACCGGCTTTACGCGATACCACGATGGCGGCCGGGTAATGTTGATGATGTATCCACCGCCGCCATAGCCGTAACCGCCATAGCCGCCGTAACCGGGGCCAAAGCCCCATCCGCTAAAGCCGCAACCGGCCCCGGGGAGCCATCCCCAGCCGAAGCCATTCCAATAAGACCAACTACCACAGCGATAGGGCGTCCAGCCCCAGCTATAACCGGAGGCCCAGACATATCCCATGCCCGGGTACCACGTCCAACTGCCAAAGCCATATGGATCGAAGGCTGGATCCATGGCTACGTATGGCTGCCACACCCGGCCCTCTCCAGGAACGTCATACCAGCTACCATTCGCATCGAGATCAGACCATCCATAGCCCTCATCGCCTGCGTACTGATCGCGGACATCGGTATTGTCCGATGCTTCCTGGGCTTCTTCGCGGTCACGATCATCATTCCACTGGTCCCACGAGTTCTTTGCGATGCCTTTGTTCAGCGTGTAGAGATCAGGATTTGATGCGTCTTCTGTCAGTGTCTGACCCGCTGATACATTCGTGCGGTAGCCCGCACCTCCCGTATTGGAGTGCTCAACTTGTGCTACGCCGTCGAAGACCGAGACAGCCACCTGCGGCTGGTCCTTGTCGATCCGCACGGTGGTGTTTTCTACGGGAGAGATGGATACACCGCCAGCATCAATTTGATAGAGAAAAGAGTTGGAAGCGCGCAATTCGGCATAAGCCAGGCCGCTGTCCAATGTGAGCTCGGTCTGGAAGTTCCCATTTCCGTTTGAGGTTAAGTTAGTAAGGTCCAGAGAGCTGTTGGGTGCGAGTCGAACGACGCTGCCATCTTCAAATTCGAGTTCAGCCTCGCCGTCGTCACCCGTGGTGATACGGAAGCCCTGGGCCAGCGGCATATTGAGCTGTGCCGGGCTATTACCTGAGTTGTCGGCGTGGTCGATAGTTACTGTTCCCTGAAGATAACTAAGCCGTGCCGAGCGCATATGAGTGTCAGCTTGGGCCTTCGTCAATCCCAGCGAAAACAGTGCCACGACTGCCAATGACATCGCCCATCTTAAATGCCGCTGCCGCAAGCAGATGCGTTTTTTCATTGGCTACCTCCGCTGGCCCGCGTGGCCCACAACGTTAGACGCTTTATTTAACCCCGAGCTTCAGAACTTGTTGTCTTTCTCTGATGCAGCTTCCTTCAACATGCCTGCTACCCGTTTGCGTACCCGGTTCATCACAGCTGGGTCCTGGGCGATTGAATCAAGTGCAGGGGCGATGGTGCCCAGTTCGCGCGCGCGTCCTTCTTTCACGGCGTCTTCAAGAGAGATGGTTTCGGCATCAAGCCCTAGACGATCATAGCGATGCAAAAACTGCAGTCTGCGGCCTTCGTCCAGAGTGTAGGCGATAGCGAGGAAGGTATCGGTAAGCGCCATTACATCTTTGTTGTCGGAGTAGTTATAGATACAGGCACCCGCACCGTCGGTCCCTGCATAGCTCAGAGTCTTTTTGCCTGTATCCGCAATGTTCTTCTTTGTTGAGGCGCAATTGATTTGGAAGTAATGGAGAGTGCGGGCCAACCTAAAGATCTTGGTCGTTGTCGACGAACTTAATGTGAGGGCACGGTCAACATCTTCTGGCTTTGCATAATGTACGGTGTCTCTTCCTGAAAGGTTCTGCACCTCTTCGGCACGATATGTTCCTGTTCCATCTTCACGAACTTCAAGAGTAAAACGCGGTACTGCAATGCCTGGGCGCTCTAACTGAAATGTCACCACCGCTTGCTGAGCAGGGGCTTTATTTGAAGTGGCTGGAGGAGATTGACCAAAGGAGAGGGTTGATCCTGCATACATCAGCGCCGCCATGACAAAGGCCGATGCGGCGTACTTCATCGGCGCAGCCCCTGCAATTGAAGTGTCTGGGCTGTATGGATGTGACAGATGGCAATGGCGAGCGCATCCGCGGCATCTGCTGAATCGAATTCCTCATCAAGTTTCAACAGGCGCTTGACCATAAACTGCACCTGATCTTTTGCCGCCAAACCATAACCAACAACCGAACTTTTGATTGAGAGTGGCGCATACTCCACGACCGGAAGGCTACAACTGGCGGCGGCCAGCATGGCAACCCCTCGAACCTGTCCAAGCTTGAGGGCAGATTTGGCATTTGCGGAAAAGAAGACCTCTTCGATTGCGACAATCTCCGGCTGATGCACAGCGAGCAGACCGGTTAACTCTGCATAGACCTGTGCGAGGCGCTGTGGTGTTTTATCCTTCTTGCTGAGCCGGATCGTGCCAGCAGCGCAATGAACCAGCCGAGGTGTCCTGGCCTCATCGTCTGACTCGACCACGCCATAGCCAGTGAACTCCGTTCCACAGTCAATACCAAAGACCCGCATGGGCGCAGTTTACTGCATTTCGGGCTGTTTTATGGCTACCGAAGTCGTATGGAGTCGCTTAGGAGCTACTTCTCGCTGGATTCGAATACGGAAGCGGCCGCGCCCTGGACCCCTGCATATTGTCCCGCAGAAGAAAGGAGGACGCTTGGTTTACGCTTGTTTCCAAAATGCAGTATGGACGCGACGCGTTGCTGGACCTCATCTGCAAAGTTCCGATGCCCCTCAATGAGACCGCCAGAAAGGATGACGGCTTGGGGATCGATGATGTTGAAGATATTGGCGACCCCTTCGGCTAGGTAGCAGGCGAGCGCGGAGTAGGCCTTGAGTGCGGCAGCATCGCCCGCAGCAGCAAGTCGACTGATCTTCAGCGCAAGAGTAGCATAGGGAATTCCATTGTGGCCGGCATCCTCTTCGCCTGTGTATTCACGAATGAGCGCGGCGGTGGAGACATAGGCTTCGAGGCAGCCGCAGCGGCCGCAGTTGCAGGGGCGGCCATCGAAGCGGATGGTGTGGTGGCCGATGGTTCCGGCGAAGCCATGCTGGCCACGCAGAAGTTTGCCGCCAGAGACGATACCGCCGCCGACCCCAGTGCCGATGGTGATGGCGACAAAGTCAGACAGCTCGCGCCCGAGGCCGAAGTGAAGCTCCGCCAGCACGGCGGCATGCGCGTCATTTTCAACTCGGGTTGGCAGATGGAAGCGATCCTCTGCGAAGCCACGGAGATCGAACCCGGCCCACCCTGGCAGGTTGTCGGTTGCGGCAAAGACGGTGCCGTTACAGGCATCGATAGCGCCTGCGCTGGCGATGCCAAGTCCGTCGGGACGTAAGCCTTCTTTGCTGGCGGCGGTCATTACGTTTTCAATCGTTTGAGCGGCAGCGGAGGCAATTGCATCGCGGCCTTCGGCAGCTTGTGTCGGAACTTGAGAGATTAGGCTGACATTTCCTTTACGATTGACAAAGCCAGCTTTGATTGAAGTCCCACCAATATCTACACCGATTGCGCTTTCGATATGGCTGCGGCGTTGAATCTGCTGAACGAAGCGAGAGGTAATGACGCCTGGCCGCGTGATGGCAGAGCCAACCACGACGCTCCATGCCCCCTGATCGATGGCTCTGCGTGCTTCCGCCGGAGTCGAGATGTGTCCTTCTGCAATGATCGGCTTTCCTGTCTTCTCTACGAGACTTGCGAGCAGCGGCCAATTGAATCCATGGCTCCCCTTAGTCTCTTCGGTATAGCCGTGGAGTGTCATGCCAATCATGTCAGCACCACCTGCTGCAGCAACAATGCCTTCTTCAAGGGTTGCGATGTCGGCCATCACCAGAAGATTCAGCTCACGATGGATGCGTTCAACAATCTGCTGCCAGGGCTCGCCAAAGTTCCAGGTACGGTTCGTGCAATCGAGCGCGATGATGCTGGCTCCGGCAGAGGCAAGCTCCGCGGCGGACTCGAAATCGGGAGTGATACGCAGCACCCCGTCTACGTACTTCTTCTGGATTCCAATGATGGGCAGGGTAGTGTCGCTGCGGATAGCGGCGATGTGATCGTATCCATTCAGGCGCAGTCCAGCCGCACCATTGGCGACAGCGACGCGCGCAATCCTGCGGAGCGTGTCCGTATCGTCGAGTGGATCGCCCGGGAATGCCTGGCAGGAGACCACCAGCTTTCCCTTGATTTGATTCATCATTGCCAGGTTCATTTAAGCTTTCCACACCCCAGAAGATTGAATTGGACGAATAAACCTATTCTGAATTTTCAGATATGTCATATTGTATAGTCATATGGGAACCGCAGCGGATATGAAATCTTTGGCCAAGATCGGAAATAGATGGAGAGCATAATTGCAGCCGGCGCTCTGCTGGCAATCCTTTCTGGCGTGATGAACGGCAGCTTCACAACGCCAATGAGGTTTCTTGGACGGTGGGAGTGGGAGAACGTGTGGAGCCTGTTCATCATCGTCTCCTGCATTCTGCTGCCGATTGTATTGGTCAGCGTGACTGCCCCGGAGAGCTGGAGCATTCTGGCGGATGCGCCGTCGCGGGCGGTTTGGATTGCGCTCCTGACCGGCTTTGCCTGGGGCTTTGGCGCGATCATGTTCGGGCAGAGTGTCAGCGCAATTGGCATCTCACTGGCCAATACGTTTGTTCTGGCGATCAGCTCGGCGCTTGGTTCGCTGTTGCCGCTGCTGATCCTTTCGCCGGCAAAGCTGTTTCAGCATCCCGGACACATGATCGTCCTTGGCGTAGCGATTGAAGTGGCGGGTATTGCACTGTGCGGACGGGCCGGATCGCTGCGCGAAAAAATGGTGGGAGTGGACGACAAAGCCGAGCGCGGCGATCTGGTAGGGCGCGCGCGCCCGCTGGCGATTGCCTTGTTGCTCGTTGTTGGATCGGGTGTGCTCTCGGCTGTTTTCAACATTGGCTTTACGCTGGCGCAGCCCATCGCGGATTACGGCAAGCAAGCAGGCCTCAACGAATTTGCCAGCACCAATCTCATCTGGCTGTTGATGCTGCTTGCCGGTTCAGTAGCCAATCTCGGGTTCTGCCTCTCGCTGCTAATTAAAAACCGCAGCATAAAGAAGTTTTCGCAGCCGGGCAGCACGCGGCTCTACGTGCTGGCGTTGGTGATGGGCTTACTTTGGGGAGGAAGCATCTTTGTCTATGGTGCTGCAGCACCGCGGCTCGGATCGTTGGGAACCGCGATTGGCTGGCCGTTGAGCCTGGCGACCGGACTTCTCGTGGCGAATGCTATCGGCCTGATGCTGGGCGAGTGGAAACAGGCCCCAAGAGCCGCGCGCAGTTGGATGTTCTCCGGCATCGCCATATTGCTGGCCGCGATTGTTGTTCTGAGCCGGGCCAATTATTAATTGCTGAGGCAATTTTCACTTCCATGGAGAACGGTGAATGACGACCAGCAAAAAACAATCCGGTGGCAAGCGGTCCAGATCATCTGCGGCGGCAGAGGCGCACAGTTCGAGCAGGTTCCTCTTTGAGCCATTGGACAAGGACAGTTTTACGCCGATGTACTTTCAGATTCAGACGCAGCTTCTGAACCAGATCAAGTCCGGCCACCTGCGCCCTGGCGACGCTTTGCCAGGCGAAGAGGAGCTGACCCGCATCTACGGTGTCAGCCGGATGACCTCGCGCCAGGCACTGCAGGCGCTGACGGCGCAGGGACTAGCCTACCGGCAAAAGGGCCGCGGAACCTTTGTGCTGCAGCCGAAGGTGGAGAAAGACATTGCGCATCTGCTGGGTTTCAGCGCGGAGATGCGCACGCTTGGCTTTAAGGTGTCGTCGCGCGTCCTGGAGAGGGTAGGCACATCCGCGCCCCCCGAGATTGCATTGCGCCTGCGCATCGAGCCGGAAGCTGCCGCGCTGCATCTTCGCAGGCTGCGGCTGGTGGACGCGGAGCCGGTAGCGATTGAGGACGTGTGGCTCTCGCAAAGCCAGTTTCCCGGAATCGAGAAGATCGACTTCGGCCGTAGCTCACTATATGAGGCGCTGCGCGAGCGCTACGGCGTCCGCGTTGGCTCGGCAGATGAGGTGATCGAAGCTCGCTTGGCCAACAAGCAGGAAGCTGAGCTGCTTGCCATCGCGCCGAAGTCGAGCCTGCTGGTCATCTCACGCACGCTGCTCAGCATGGATGGAAAGCCGGTCGAAGCCGGGCTTTCGATCTACCGTGGCGACCGTTACCGCGCGGTGCTGCGCGTTCCGGCAACGGCTGCGGAGTAGAAGTCCAATTTCAATTCAATCCTCGATGGAGATTTGATGTCAGCAGGCAACACGACGAACGAAACGCACCGTACGCACACGCGACGCAGATTCCTGCAAGGCATGGGACTAACTGGAGCAGCGTTGCTGGCTCCAAGCGGATGGGCGTTTGTTCCCGAGGCGGTGCGGCAGTCAGCCATTCGCGCAGGCAAGAAGATTTCACTGCTGAATGACGGCGGCTTTCAGGCATCAGCGTGGGGCTGGCAGTTTACGAGCGGTGCAAAGATTGTAGACAGTCCAGGCCAGAGCGGCCGGCGCGCCGTTGGCATCGATACAAGTTCGGGCGACTATGCCCGCTTTCTCGTGCTTGGCCCTGAACAGGGCAAGACCTACACGCTGAGCGGATGGGTCAGGACCGAGGATATCGTTCCGCAGGAAGAAAGTGCAGGCGCGTACTTCGCGGCGGCCCAGTATGAGTTTCAGGGGCGTCCAACTGAGTTTACTGTCGATGGAAAGCAGCTTCCGGAGCAGCGCTATGGCAACTTCACCGGAACCACCGAGTGGCAGCGGTTTTCCCGCTCGTTCAAGTGCCTGGCGACAACTACGTGGTTCGAAGTTGTCGTGGGCGTCTATCGTGCCTCGGGCAAGACGTGGTTTACCGGGCTTACGTTTGTTGAAGGTGAACAGCCAGCCGAGCTGACGGACGTTGTCGATTTGTGGCAGGCGGCCCGGTGGGCGCATGAGGACGCGCTGAAGGATTCGGCACGTCAGCATCCCATCGCGGCAATTCTGCAGGATGATATTCCAGTCCGTGGCGCTGCATCCGATCCCAAGGTGCTTGCTGCTCTGCTGAAGGAGAGCTATGAGGTTGAATTTGTAACTGCCGCACAACTCTCGGATGCCGCCAGGTTTAACCGGAGAAACTTCGATCTGCTGGTGCTCCCTTATGGCGAAAGCTTTCCGCTGGCGGCGCGCAGCGCGGTGCAAAGCTTTCTTGCCGACGGCGGAGATCTACTGAGCATCGGAGGGTATGCGTTTCGTTCACCGGTAGTGAAGAAGGGGAACCGGTGGGAATTTTATGACGAGAAGGTGAAGCACGAGAGCGGGCCAAATCTGCTGCCTGCGATCTCCGCAAACAGCGCGGGATGGAAGACTTCGGATTCCAAATACGCAAATATCGCCTCCGCGGCGCTGCCGCAGATAGGCCCGCAGACTGCGGCGAAGGTTGAGATTCCTGCGAACGTATGGGGGCAGAACGCCAGTTGGTCATTTGATCTGCCGGCGAGCGGAGAGGCGACGCAGTACTTCTTTAAGTGCTGGATGCGCACCAGCGATGTGCAGGCGGCTCCCGATGGCTGCGCTTATGTCGGCGTCGAACAGCTCGACGACCAGGGCAATCCCGCTTACGCCGCGCGCATTACTTTTGAGGAGATTCGCGGCTCGCATGACTGGCACAAGGTGGAGCGGCTCTTTTACCTCATCCCTACCTGCCGTAAACTGCGCGTTCACATCGGGCTGAAGAATGCAACGGGCGCTGTGTGGGGTGCGGGCTTCCGGCTGGAGCATCGTTCGCCGCAGGTTCGCATCAACACTGAGTTCGGCTTTCCCGAGGATTCGCTGACGGTGACCCCGGAACAGATCGGAATGTTCGATCCCGACTTTCGGCTGAAGCGTGCTACGGCAATACGACCTGCCGCCGGCCAGGCGGTCATTGGCCCGATGCAGGAGCTGACCGGAAAGTTTGAAGGGTACGCCGCAACTGCCGTCGTAGGCATGAATAATGCGCGTTGGATTCCACTGCTGCAATCGTTTGATGGAATGGGCCGCAGGCGCGGCGCGGCGGGCGCGCTGGTGCACAATGCGCGCGGCGTCTATGCCCGCAGCAGTTGGGCTTTTTTCGGCGTGGATAACAGGGACCTCTTCGCCGCCGGCTCGCAGATGGGAGCGCGAACGCTGCGCGCCGTAGCGCGATCTCTGGTGCGCAAGTGTTTTCTGCACGGTTGCGATACAAACTATGCCGCCTATAAAGACGGCGAAGAAGTACGCCTGCGTGTGCTTGTCAGCAACTATGGACGCAAGCCTGTGTCGCTGAAGGTGCTGTGGCAGATCGCGCCAGCGGATGGCGGCAAGAGTGCCTTTGAGATCAGCCGCCGCATTCAACTGGCTGCCGGGCAGACGCTTCCGGTTGAAACAAGCTGGCATCCTCAGTCATTTGCCAGCGATCGTTATCGCGTCTCGGCCCGGCTGTATGCAGCCGCAGAAGAGATTGATCAGGTCGAGTCTGGCTTCAATGTATGGAAGCAGGAGACGCTTGGGAAAGGGCTGCCGTTCGAGTTCAAGGACAATTACTTTCAGGTCAAAGGCAAAAGCCTGTTTCTGCAGGGAACAGACGACTACCTGCATACCTTCATCGATGAATGCGAAAATCCGCTGACGTGGTTTGAGGATGCGCAGGGATGCCACGACTCCTGTATCGATGTCTACGAAAACCTGATGGGTCTGCGCGGACCGCAGCAGCGGCCTACCGAGGCATGGTGGCGCTGGATCGACGCCATGCTGCTGAACGTGCAGCGCGTCGGCGGCGCATTCTTTCCCGGCATGCTGATCTTCAGCAACACGGCGGTCAGCAATAAAGACCTTGCCGACCAGAAGGCGTATGTCAGGGCCTTTGCGGCGCGCTATAAGGATGCTCCGGGCATCATGTACTACTTGAATGGCGACCTTGAGTTGCATGATCCGAACCTGCCCGACCTGCAAAAGCTGTACAACGATTATCTGCGGAAGAAGTATGGATCGGACGCATCGTTGCGCGCGGCATGGAAGATCTCGCCGCCCGAAGCACCAATCGGCAAACTGACCATCAAGCGCGGTGGCCAGGACTGGCGCGATGTGCGTACCTTGGATGACTTCCGTTTTCGCACCCAGGTCGTGCGCCGCTGGCTGAACGAGCTGCACGATTCCATCCGCGAGGTAGACCAGAAGCATCCGGTGACGGCGGAGTTTTACCAGTCGCCTGTCTCCGGTATCGATCTGCTGATGGCGCTCGACAAACTGGAGCTGGCGAACTTCGGGTACTTCAATACCAAAGACGAAGACTTCTATCGCTTCCCGCAGGTCTGCAAGTTTCTTGACCAGAGCATGCGCGGCAAGGGAATCAACGTTGGCGAGTTTGGAGTCAAAACGCATCCGGCGTGGAACGATACCGGCTACTACATTGAGGCGCGCACCGAGGGCTATGAGCAGGCGTACTTCCTTGCCATCGCGCACTATGGGTT
>DASRSR010000057.1:0-2976 GCA_035656355.1 Edaphobacter sp. | reverse complement strand
TCTCTTCTGTTGATACGATCCAGGCCTGCGGACAAAGCCGTAAAAGATGCAACTCTCCTTCTGCGAGCTGATCGTCGAGCATCGCAAGCCGCAGACAATAGAAGGCCATGTATGTCGGACACTGCGTGCTCTGGATGCCATTGCGATGTTCGCATGCGCTATACGTTTGTTTCGACATAGCACCAGCCAGAAGGCTGTACACGCCTTCCAGAAAATGCTGCCTGTCTCCCAGTTGCCAGGAGTGAAGGATGTTCCAGCTATAGCAGGGCTCGCAACTCGATATCTCATGAATCAGGACTGGTCGATTCAGAGGATTAGGGCGATAGCCATACAACCTGACGTCAGGCCCTTCGCGAAAATAAAGAACGGAAGAACGCATAAGCTCGTCGTCCGCGTCCATCAAGCCGGCCCAGACCAGCACCATCGGACCGCCATCCAGATAAAAAGCTGCGGAAAAGGAGTGGTATGGCTCAGGTGTAGTGGAGAGGGTCGTCGGAGGTTTAGGACGCTTCCTGCCGGAAGAGTCTGTCCATTGCGGTGCAGACTCAGATCGTTCGCGAAATGCTTTGACGAAGGTAGCTTTATATTGCTTTGCAAACGCAGCGAACTCCGCAGCGCGCGGATGGTGGATCCGCTGAAGAAAATTAACTGCCGTCGTTAACCCTTTGTAATTCCAGGCAAGGCTGTAAACAGCCTGAGTTGGAATGAGATCGTCCGTGGCAACAGCCGGTGGAAGCAGACCGTCCACTCCCTGAGGGCTCGGCTTCGCGCAGGAATCCTTAATGAAGTCGCACCCCTTCACAATCGGCTCGGTCCACCTCGATACAAATTCCGAATCGCCCGATAACAAAGCATGGGTCGCCACCTGATGCAGGATCGCACCATGATCGGTTAGCCAATTAAACGCTGTCAGGGATTTAGGCGTGCTGAAGTAGCCGGGATGCAGCTCATACGAAGGTCCCGGCGGCTTGACTGAACCCTGATGCTTGCGGAATAGCTCAACGTGCCGCGCAACACACTCGTTGTACCCAAGCAGATCGAGGAACATATGGGTGGTCATGGAGGTTGGAGTGCTCCACAGATTGTCATAGCCCCACGACCCGGTCAGAAACGTATAGTCTCCGTTGACATAATCCTTCTCCGCAATCACCTGCGCGAACTTAATGCTCTGAGCCAGGACACGATTGATGTAGTCTTCCGGAACATGAATGGTAGCGACGCCCGCAGGGCTGCTGGACCAGTATCTGTTGCTCTCCGCAAGTGTCCGCTCCAATCCCGTGGTCAATTGAGCTTCGACGTCATCAGCCGTTTCGGGCAGAAATGGAACGAGCAGGTCTACACACTCCCCTACCTTTCCTCGAAGCTCCACCTGTAATCCGTAGATATTTTTGACGAGCTTGCTCTCACCAAAGGTCACCTGGTTCGAGCGGGGCAGAACGACAAGTCGAACTTTGCCGTCTGGTTCCAGAATGCGCAAACCTTTCTCCCCATCTTTCTCGAAACTCTCACCATGCAGATTCTTTGGATATGGCGCATCTTTCGGCTCGACGTCGATTGTGATGCCATCTTCCCAGCGATAACGCTCTGTGTGACGGTAGTAGACCTTGCTTAACTGGATAGCGAATTTCACAGACTTGGCGGCGCTCATCTCGTCCACATGCGTTACTGCAAGGCGGACCCACGCATAATGAGGCTCGATTCCTGTGACTACATCGTTTGCTCCCGGGACATAAGAAAAGATCTCCTGACGCACAACCAATCCATCCTCCAGCCGCCACTCCGTCCAGAGCATGGGAGTTGCATGACCGGTATTCCAGCCTTGAATACCAATCCCTCCGTCCATTCTCCAGAGCTGCGTGACTTCAGACGGCAAAGAGGGCAATTCCTCTGCTAATGGAGTGAAGTTGAGTTGAAAGCTCTGATCTTTCCAACGGAGAGCATGTGGGCGGATCGGTGCAAAATGCGGGCAGGGTTCGCAAATGATCGTTCCGTTATAAAGAACATTGAAGCGAAAGTAGTGGTCTTTCCAGCCGATGGGTGTCCATACATTACGCTGCTCCGGCCACCAGAGATCGGCAATCGCAAATGTTGGCTCCTGATCTGAAAAAGCATCATCGGCAGTATTCGCCAGCCAATCGTCTGTTGTAGTCACATCCAGCGCGGCCGCAGGAAATGCCGTAGCTGCTCCACACGCGGTTGCTGCACCAAGCTTAATCAAACTGCGCCGGGAAAATTCTGCCATACGGTTGACCAGTGCATTCCGGTGTAGCGTTCCGGTTTTACAAGGGTCAAGAGCTATTGGAGGATTGTCCACGATCATGGACATATAGTTCTGAAATTGCACTCAGCAATAACGAATCTCGGCAGAAAGAACTTTTGCTACACGGCTAATCTAGCGCTCCACAAATAGCACTGCCCGGACTATGAAACAGAGTCCGGGCAGCTTTTGTCTGCTTTCTTCGGCTAGATCACGCCCAAGGCTACCATCGCGCGCGCAACCTTAATGAAGCCGCTGATGTTTGCGCCGTTCACATAATTGCCCGGCGTACCGAACTCCTCGGCAGTCTCAAAGCAGCGTTGATGAATGCCGGTCATAATCTCCGCAAGCCGCTCCTCTGTGTACTCAAAACTCCATGCATCGCGGCTGGCATTCTGCTGCATCTCCAGCGCAGAGGTGGCAACACCGCCTGCGTTCGCTGCCTTGCCCGGCCCAAAGGCCACGCCCGCCTCGTGGAAGATGCGCGTCCCCTCCGGCGTGGTCGGCATGTTCGCGCCTTCGGCCACCACCTTGCAGCCGTTCTTCACCAGCGCTGCGGCATCGCGCCCGTTCAACTCGTTCTGTGTCGCGCAGGGAAGCGCAATGTTGCACGGAACGTCCCAGATCGAGCCGCCGGTGACGTACTTCGCATGAGGATGCTGCTTGATGTACTCCTCAATTCGTCCGCGTCGAACTTCCTTGATCTCCTTTACCGCATC
>DASRSR010000056.1:0-15117 GCA_035656355.1 Edaphobacter sp. | reverse complement strand
GTGGTGGGACGGGCGGTGCTCTATCCAGTCGCCGCCGGCGAACCTCTTCTTGACAGGCAACTGACAGCAGCCGGATCGGGAGTGGGACTGGCAGGAAAAATTCCCGAAGGCATGAGGGCAATTGCACTGAAGTCGGACGAAGTGGTGGGTGTCGCGGGGTTTCTGCTGCCCGGCACACACGTAGACGTTTTGGTTACATTTCGCGATAACACCGGCCCCGGTCCGCTTACGGCAACAGCGCTCCAGGACGTAGAAGTGCTGGCGGTAGGACAGCAATATGAGCCCGATCCGTCATCGAAACCAAAAAGCGTAGATGTAGTCACCCTGCTGCTGAAGCCGCAGGATGCCGAAAAAGCAGTGCTGGCAAGCAGCCAGGGCACCATTCATTTCGTGCTGCGCAACAGCGCGGACCGCGAACAGGCCAGTGCTCCACCCGCAACGCTCTCTCAACTTACGACAGCGCAGCCGGTGAAAGCGACAGTCGCAAGACGGTCCGCACAACCTACGCAGAAAGCCTGGACGGTCGAGACCCTCTTTGGCAAAAAATCGCAGACTGACACTTTCAATTGAGCCACTCGATGAGACAAGGGAGAAGAACATTCTTGAATAGCTTGCGCACCAGCATCCTGCTGTTCGGCTGTACTGCAATGCTTGCAGGCAGCGCAGCACCGGCCGCAGTGGCCGCTCATCCGGTGGCAGCGAGTGCGATGAGCAGTGCGGAGGCCATGGGCAGCCCACTGCACCTGCTGGTCGGGCGGTCGATGTTCATCAACACCAAAGCCCGGCTGCGCCGTGTTTATGTAAGCAATCCAGACGTGCTCGACTCCTATACCGCCAGCCCGACTCAGATCGTGATTACCGCCAAGACGGCCGGCATCAGCAGCCTTGTGTTATGGAACGAGATCGGAGAATCTCAGGCGTATCTGGTCTCGGCAGATGTCGATGTCAATGGTCTGCGCAAATCACTGAAAGAAGCCTTGCCCGACGAGAACATCAAGGCCGAGGGAAATGAAAATCAGGTTTCGCTCGCGGGCACAGTCTCCAGCGATGCCGTCGCCGCCACTGCCTTGAAGCTGGCGGGACTCTACTCGAAAGATGTTGCCAATTCCCTCACTGTGGCTCCCCCGCGCACAAAGCAAGTCAAGCTGAAGGTGCGGATCGTTGAAATCGATAGGACGAAGGCCGCTCAGGCAGGCTTCAATTTTTTCACGGTCGGAAAGAACACCACCAACTTCAGCACTGGACAGTTCCCCGCCATTACCGTGAATTCAAAATCGAATTCGGACAGCGGAAATTCCACGACATCCTCACTTCTTGCGCTCGGCGACACCCTCAATCTGCTCTACTACAACAGTGCTCTGGGTGTCGGCTCTGCCATTAAGCTCCTGGAAAATAAACAGATTCTGCAAATATTGGCCGAGCCGACGATCACCACCGTCAGCGGACAAAAGGCTTCGTTTCTTTCCGGCGGAGAATTTCCCTTCCCGGTTGTGCAGGGGGGAGCAGGCGGTTTCACCTCCGTGACAATCCAGTTCCGCCCGTATGGGGTCAAGCTGGATTTCACGCCGGTCGTCACTCCGGACAACAACATAAAACTGAAGGTCGCACCGGAAGTAAGCGCACTGGATTACAGCAATGCGGTGACCATCTCCGGCTATACGATTCCGGCCATCTCGACCCGCCGCGCCGATACGCAAGTGGAGCTGAAGGACGGCCAGAGCTTCGCAATCTCAGGACTGCTCGACCATCGGACAACAGACCTGTTGTCAAAAACTCCGGGAATTGGCGACATCCCGGTTCTTGGAGATCTTTTCAAGTCGAAGAGTATCAATCATTCCGTGGTGGAGTTGCTTGTCATCGTAACGCCGACGATCGTCGATCCGCTCACGGACTCAGCTCCTCCCGAGGAGCCGCAGTTTCCCATACCTACACTCGATACGCAGAAGTTTGACAAAGGCGTAAGCAAGCAAAAACCGCAGCAACAGTGAGCAAGCAACAGTGACTCAAGCCGTTTACAACCCGCAAACCCTGACTGTAGCGATACTGACCGTCTGTGTCGATCGCGAGCTGGCTAACAATCTGTTGCAGTCGGCTTCTCGCCTGCCCTGGAAGTTGGAGCACGTGGAGTCGGAAGAATATATGTCCGGGCTTCAGCGTCCCCAGTTCTCGCTAGAGGTGAAGAACGCGGACGCGATCATCGCAATCGTGGACTTCGATCAGGATTCCGAACGCGCACTGGAAACGACGGCTTACCTGAACCAAATTTTCTTCGGAAAAATTGCCATCATTGCGCTCGCCAGTCAGGATGATAGTGAACTGCTGCTTCGCGCGATGCGCTCTGGCTGCAACGAATTTCTGAAAAAGCCATGCGAGCCGAGCCACTTTGCAGAGACCCTCGACCGGCTGGAGCGGCAGTGGTCGAACACCATGGGACGCGGGCGCACCACAGGGCACATTCTTTCCTTTTTCGGTGCCAAAGGCGGCGTGGGAACAACTACGGTAGCCGTGCAACTCGCGACCTTCCTGGTCCGTTGCCATAAGAAAAAAGTTCTGCTCATCGACAATCATCAGGAACTTGGACACGTCTGCCTCTACTTGGGGCTGGATGGGAATCAGTACCACTTCGTCGAACTACTCAGAAACGTCAACCGCCTCGATTCCGATCTTCTCCGCGGATTCATCGCGACTCACCAGAGCGGCCTTGACGTGCTCTCCTCTCCCGACTCACACGATGCTCTTCGCAATGCCGATCCCGACGCGATTGAACGGACACTCGAGTTTCTGCGCGGAGAATACGATTACGTGCTCCTTGATTGCGAGACGTCATTCGCTGAAAGCAATCTCGCGGTTATGGACAGCTCCGACCAGATATATCTGATTGCAACACCCGAAATAGGCGCGATCCGCGATCTTTCAAGGTATATCGACGGCTTGGCACAGAATGAGCACACCACCGCCAAGGTCCACGTTGTAATCAATCGCTTCTCTTCGCGCGATGCGGTAGGAATTGAGCAGATTGAAAAGGCAATCCGGCTGCCCGTGGAAGTCAGGATATGCAACAGCTATGCCGAGTGCGTGCGCGCGATCAACGTCGGCGAGCCGATTGGGCCGGAGCGGAAATCGGAATATTCAATGCAATTCACTAAGTGGTCCAACGCGCTGGCGGGGACAAACGGCACGGAAAAGTCCCCGCCGGCCAAAAAGCGCTTTGCGCTGTGGTAAATGGAATCGGTTTGAGCAGGAAGAGGAATCTCAATGGCTGACATTAGTCTCAATTTCATGCCGGTACGGGTAATGGGGCAGGGTCTGCGCAACGGAAACGGCGCAGCCAAACCTCTTGCGGAAAAGGAGCAGCAGGGACTTAAATCGACACTCCATCAGGAGCTCATCAAGCGACTGGACCTCGAAAAGCTCAGCGCAATTCAGGAGACGCGCGCCGGTCAGCAACAGATCTTCATGCTCATCCAGCAGATCATCGGTGAGCAAAGTATTCCGCTGAGTTCGCCCGAGCGCGACCGGCTTGCACAGGAGGTACTCGACGAAGTGTTTGGCCTGGGGCCGCTTGAGCCGCTGCTCAAGGACGACTCTATCAGCGACATCCTGGTGAATACCTATAGCCATGTTTACGTGGAGCGCCGCGGCGTGTTGCAGCACACGAACGTGACTTTCAAGGACAATAAACATCTTCTGCAAATCATCGACAAGATTGTCTCGGCCGTGGGCCGACGCGTCGATGAATCAGTGCCGATGGTGGATGCACGTTTGAAAGACGGCTCCCGCGTCAATGCCATCATCCCGCCACTGGCCGTGGATGGCCCCATCCTTTCCATTCGCCGCTTTGGCGCGACGCCTCTGACTGCCGACGATCTGGTGAGAAACAAGGCGCTAACCCAACCAATGCTCGAAGTACTTCGTGGAGCGGTCCGGGCGCGACTAAACATTGTTGTCTCCGGTGGAACCGGCGCCGGTAAAACTACGCTGCTCAATGCCCTGTCGAGCTACATCTCCGAGAAGGAGAGAATCGTTACCATCGAAGATTCCGCTGAATTGCAACTGAAACAAGACCATGTCGTGCGGCTGGAGTGCCGGCCGCCGAACGTGGAAGGCAAAGGCGGGGTAAAGCAACGAGAGTTGGTCATCAATGCGCTACGAATGCGGCCCGACCGCATCGTGCTGGGTGAGGTCCGCGGCGAAGAAGCGCTCGACATGCTACAGGCCATGAATACCGGCCACGACGGATCGATTACGACAATCCATGCCAATACCCCAAGAGATGGATTGGCGCGCCTTGAAACCATGTGCATGATGGGAGACATACGCCTGCCGGAAAAAGCTATCCGTATGCAAATTTCTTCCGCTATCAATCTGATCGTCCAGACCGCACGCATGAGCGACGGCACCCGGCGGGTCACGCATATCTCGGAACTTACCGGCGCCTACAGCGACGTCATCAGCATGCAGGATTTATTTGTTTTTGAAAAAGAGGGACTGGGGCCAAACGGAAAAGTGATGGGCAGATTCCGCTCGACGGGCATTGTGCCCAAATTCAGCGAACGACTCAAGGCCGCGGGAATTCCGCTGCCAACCGGACTGATGGACCACTCGATGGAAGTGTAACGGTAAAAACTTCATGATGCTTCTTGTTATTGGATTCACTACGATTCTGTTTATAACGTTCGGCCTGATCGCTGTTTTTACTGGCCCGACGCAGTTGGACAAAACTGTCCAACTGCGGCTCGCCGCGATCAAAGCTGGGGAAAGGCACGCGGCGGGTTCGCTTGACGCCCTGCAATTGCTCAAGACCAGCCGGCCGAGCCAATTCGGTTGGATTGAATCGATACTTGAAAGACATGGAGTTTCGCAGAAACTAAAGACATACATCGCCCAAAGCGCAAGCTCCACGACGGTTGCAAATCTGGTCCTTCTAAGTCTGGCGCTTGCAGTCGCCGGCTTCTTCATCGCTTTCCTCATTGCTCCGATCTTTCCGGTGGAGTTGGCCGCAGCGGGCATCCTTAGTTGCATTCCATTCGCCCTGATCTCGTGGAAACGTTCAAAAAGAATCAGCGCCTTCAATGCGGCGCTTCCAGGAGCGATCGACATGATGGCTCGCGCTCTCCGCGCCGGACATTCGATGGCAGCCGCGATTGAAATGGTTTCAAAGGATTCGGTAGAGCCAGCGGCATCTGAATTCGGCGAGGTATTCAAGCAGCAGAACTTCGGCCTGCCTCTGCGTGAAGCCCTGACCCAGATGCTCGACCGTGTTCCATCGCAGGATTTACGCGTCCTGGTGACCGCGATTCTCGTGCAACGGGAGACTGGTGGCAATCTGGTGGAGATCCTCGACCGCACCGTCTTCATCATCCGCGAACGGCTGCGCATTCATGGAGAGATTCGCATCCAGACCGCACAGGGCCGCATGACAGGCTGGATTCTCAGTGCGCTACCCGTGCTTATGCTGCTCCTCATCAATGTCCTGAACCCGGGATATTCCCACGTTCTCCTGAGCGATCCCATTGGACACAAGATGATCTATGTCGCCGTCGTTCTGATCACGATCGGGACCATCGTTATCAACCGCATCGTCAATGGAATTGAGGTCTAAGCGAAATATGGATTTGTTCTTCTATATCGCTCTTTCTTTGACAGTCTTTTGCGTCGTCGCTTTGCTGGCCGCGCCGGTTCTGCTGCGGCCATCCCGCGGAGCAAGGCACATTCTTGATGTCGTGCAAAGCAATCGGCCCGATCAAAGGAAGATCAGCAATAAGGAACGGACTCAGGAAAAAATTCTATTGATCGCGAGGGCGTTTCGCGCGCGCCTCGGTTTGTCAGAGGACGATAAGCTCAAGCAGCGATTTGTAAGCGCCGGCATCCGGAGCAGCAACGGAGTCGACATTTACTTTACGGCACGCTTCCTCTCTCCTCTGGCGGGCATTCTTTGTGGCAGCTTCATGCATGGCAGCACATTGACATGGTGCCTGTGCCTCGGCGTGGCCGGTTATATGATTCCGGACTTCTGGCTAGGCAATATGGAGAAGCGGCGACAAAAGCGCATTCAGAAAAGCATTCCAGATGCGATCGATTTAATGGTCATTTGTGTTGACGCCGGCCTGGGGCTAGACCAGGCGCTGCTACGGGTTGGACAGGAACTTGCAATCAGCCATCCCGACCTGAACGAAGAATTCATGCAAATCAACCTTGAACAGCGAGCGGGCAAGCCCCGGCTGGAAGCATGGCAAAGCATGGCTGACCGGACAAAATTGCCCGAGTTCGCGGGGCTGGTGAGCATGCTGATCCAAACTGACCGCTTCGGAACGCCCATTATTCGAGCGCTGAGCCGGTTTGCCGAAGATATCCGCACGAAGCGTCGGCAGCGCGCGGAAGAAGCCGCTGCAAAGACCAAGATCAAAATTTTGTTTCCACTTGTATTTTTTATCTTCCCTTGCATCTTCATTGTTTTACTTGGCCCTGCGATTCTCAATATTGCAAAGAGCCTCACCGCCATGAAGTGAAGGCATAAAGGAAATGAGATTGACTGCCTGCGTAAGTTTCTTTTGCGTGATCGGTCACTGAATTATGTATGCGTCGTTCGGTAAGCGACGCATATCGGAAAGGAGAAATGGATATGGATACAGCGATCATCGTTCGAGTTGTTGGAGCCGTCGTGG
The DNA here is from genome assembly GCA_035656355.1 of Edaphobacter sp. Lineage (GTDB taxonomy): Bacteria > Acidobacteriota > Terriglobia > Terriglobales > Acidobacteriaceae > Edaphobacter. The sequence goes on along the minus strand of DASRSR010000056.1, from coordinate 8,452 downwards.
CTCTGGTTGTTTTGAGTGTCATCATCTATCGCAGAAAGAAAAAGGCCGCCTAAGAAAGGCCTGATTAAATTCCACAACATTCCCTTAGGGGATTGGGCGACTTGTGGCGGGACGAAGGTCCCGCCCTTTCGATACCAGGAATTAATCAGACATTCCTACTTGCGCGTAACGGCAAATAGCATGAAATACATAACCATCAAAACTCCTGATAAGGCTGTAACGATCGGCACACGAATTGTTCTTGCGAATACATTCCTGTCTCGATTGTTTGGCCTCCTCGGCAAAAAACGCCTCGATCCCGGATGCGGTGTGCTTATCCGTCCTTCCTCCGGTGTCCACACGCTGGGGATGCTGTTCCCTATCGATGTCATCGCGCTGGATAAGGATCTGCGCGTGCTCAAAGTATGGCGGCGGCTGGCCCCCTTTCGTGTTACCAGCATCAGTCTCAAAACGGATTGCATTCTGGAACTGGCCGCAGGACAAATCGATCAATGCAGGATTGATCTCGGGGACCGGCTACAAATTATAGAAACCACATAACTAACGGACGACTGCCAGTTCGGCTCATGTTCAGTATTCTGAACATCAAGAGCAATCCTCCTGTCTATAAGGGTAGTCTGGAGCCATTATGGTTGTTTAGCGCAGTTTGCCCCAGGCCAAGTTTTTAATAGCGTTATCCTCATTCCATCTTCGTGCATAACAGGAGCTAAAAGATGACTCAGTATCAGATAGAAAAGCCAGCCGCGAATGAGGTCTTGCTAGTAACCAGCGGCGATCTGCGTTTGTCAGCAAACCAGGTATGCTGGCCGGCGCAGAAAGACATGGAAGAGCGGCTAACCGCAGCCTTTGCAGAAATGGGAATCAAGCTGCGCCGCGCCCATCCATACAACGAGAAAGAAAAGCACGGATTTATCTCGTCGCAGCGCATGGGGATGGATGTCTTTATGAAGATTCATCCGGAAGCGCGGCTGGTCTTTGCAACCGCTGCATGGCAGTACACGCATCACGTCCTTCCGGGACTACGAAATCATCGCGGCCCCATCCTGACTGTGGCCAACTGGTCCGGACAGTGGCCTGGTTTGGTGGGGTTGTTGAACCTGAATGGATCACTAGTTAAGGCAGGCACAAAATTCTCATCCATCTGGAGCCAGGACTTTACTGACGACTATTTTCGTAAAGCGTTGGCCGAATGGCTTAAGGACGGCAAGATCAGCCACGATCAAAGTCATGTTCATGCGCTTGACATAAGCCGAATTCCGAAGGATGCTAGCGATACCGGAGCAGCTCTCGCAAAAGAGTTGAAGCACCGTAAAGCGATTCTGGGAATATTCGATGAAGGCTGCATGGGCATGTACAACGCAATCATCGATGACGAACTGCTGAATCCTGCCGGTATCTATAAAGAGCGGTTGAGCCAGTCGGCGCTGGTCGCAAAAATGCGCTCGGTGCGAGGACGCGAAGCAGAAAGCATCTATGAATGGCTGGTAGATAAAGGCGTGAAGTTCGAGCTTGGCCAGGACCCGGCATCCGAGCTCACGTTGCCTCAAGTGATTGAGCAGTGCAAAATGTACATCGCCGCCGTACGAATGGCAAAAGAATTTGGCTGCGACGCCATCGGTATCCAGTATCAGCAGGGATTGAAAGATATGACTCCCGCCTCAGACCTGGTGGAAGGGATGCTCAACAACGCAGAACGGCCACCGGTCTTCGCCGAAGAGTCAAGAGAAGAGCTTTATGCCGGAGGTCCACTGATTCACTTCAATGAAGTTGATGAAGGCGCCGGCGTCGATGCGCTTATTACCAACCGCTGCTGGCAGGCGCTTGGTCTCGATCCTTCGACGACGCTGCACGATGTCCGCTGGGGAGAACACTACAAAGGCGAAGGGCTGGACGATTTCATCTGGCTGTTGCAGATCTCAGGCGCCGCACCGGCGAACCATTTCATCGACGGTTACGCTGGCTCCAGCAGCGCACGCCAACCGGCTATGTACTTCCCTCTCGGCGGCGGTTCGCTTAAAGGAATCGGCAAACCCGGAGAAATTGTATGGAGCCGAGTGTTCGTCGAAGGTAGTGCGCTCCATGCAGATATTGGGCGCGGCACTGTAGTAAGTTTGCCTGCGGCAGAAACCGAGCGGCGCTGGCAGCAGACAACCTATCAGTGGCCCATCGTACACGCTATATTTCATGGAGTCTCTCGCGACCAGTTCATGGCACGGCACCGGGCCAATCACGTCAACATTGCCTATGCTCCTTCTGCCGATATGGCAGAAAAAGCACTCGCGACCAAAGCCGCCATGATGGCAGAGCTGGGGATCACCGTACATGTATGCGGTGATACACACCTTAGCTGAAGCTGGAAAAATATCTCTCGCAAATAACTTCGGGGCCACAGCGATGAATCGCTGTGGCCCCGAAGGACTTAATACTGCGTTAGGTTAGAAGTTGATCTTGCCTGCAATCTGCAGAACGCGAGCAGTCGAGGACGATCCGGAAATGTAACCGAAGGAGTTTCCTCCAAAGGTCGTATTCGGATTGCTGGGGCTGGGGTGATTGAAAGCGTTGAAGGCCTCTCCCCTCAGTTGGAACTTCACGTTCTCGTAAATTGCAAAGTCCTTGAAAAGGGAGAAGTTCGTATTTGCCGAACCTGGCCCGTGCATAGCGTTGCGATGAAGGTTGCCGAAGGTGCCGAGGGCTGGATTTGCATAAGCCGTCGCATCGAGACAGCTGTTCTTCGTCGAGCCACCAGGACCGGTTACCGTCGCGGTGCTGCAGGTTGACCTGCCAACATGGACAAAATTCGGACGCTGAGCGCCACCAGCGCCGACGTTTGCAAAATCGGAGTTGAGGGTAAAGTTCATTGGCGTTCCGGTGCGCAGGTCAACGATAGCATTTGCCTGCCATCCGCCCAGCACCTCACGGATCAGGTAGCTCCGCTGCTGGAAAGTCGGCAGTGCATAGGTGACCGTGCCAACAAACCGATTACGAATATCGTTGTTCGAATCTCCGTAATCCAGCTTCAGATGTCCCTGCCACATCGCCGTACCGCCATCGTTGGAACTGTCTCCTTCGTCCAGAGCGTGCGCCCAGGTATAGCTCAGATTTGCGCTTAGGCCACGAGTGAGGCGCTGGCGAAGAATTGCCGTCAGGCCGTGATAGGTAGCAGTCGCATCGTTGTGAATCTCACGAATCTGACCGACATTCGGGTTTGGTCGGTTAGCCTGCAGAAATTTTGCAGACGGAGCCGGTTGATTGGGATAGAAGCTCTCGTCAAGATGAATGGTGTGCGATCCAAGATACTGCAACTCGAATCCCGCATTGCGCCACAACTCCTGCCCAACGTCCAGGTTCCACTGGTACATCCGGGCTGTAGGAAGGTTATGGTCAACCGTGAAGTTGGCGTAAGGATTACTTGCCGGTCCGGGCCATACTGCCGGCGCAGGAATATTCGGCTGGTCCAAAGTGAAAGCTGGAGGCGCGCCGAATGCAGTCTGTGGCGTCACTACCGCAGAATAAGGATAGTTGGTGGATGACAGCGTGTAGGAGTTCATCTGGTTGGCGTTGTAGTAAATACCGCCACCGCCGCGGATCACAGTCTGGTCGGTAACGCGGTAGGAGAAACCCAGACGCGGGCTGAACAGGTCATGATTAGCGCCACCGAATTCAAATCCAGGATACTTCTGTGCATTCAGAGGGGTGGTTCCACCGATAGCCGGATACAGTGAAGTGAGGTCGGCAGTCATAATACGTCCGACTCCATTCAAACTATATGCAACCTGCGGTAGCTCATAACGCAGACCATACTGCAGAGTAAACTTCTGCGATATCTGCCACGTGTCCTGAGCGAAGAATCCATCGCGCCACTGCCCCATCGATCCCTTTACCTGGAAATATGGGGATGTGTACTTGGTTGGCCAACCACCAATGAAAGCAGCCGCGCCGTCGCCGGTACCGGATGTTACTCCATTGAGAGTTCCGTCGAAGTTGAATTGTCCACGTGCCGTATTTGCAGCCGAACGGCCAATCGTCATCTTGCGGAAGCTGACGCCAACCATCACACTGTGCTTGTTGAACGTATAGCTGACCTGATCATAGAAGGTAAGCTGCCTGTCATCCTGGTACCAGTTGGTCCCGGTCTGGGCAATACCCTGATAACCCGTGATATTCATATCGACCAACCCGGGATTGCCGCTATCCACATCTGCGGTAAAACCGGGAATGCCAAGCTTGCTTCCTGCATCCTTGTCGTTATTCTGCGCCTGTTGGTTGAGGATCTGCGTATTGACGACGTTGAAACCGAAGTGAAGGTCGTTCACCAGCCTCGGGGTGATGATATAGGTAAAGCCAGCCGCTCCATTCCGTGTATAGGTCTTGGTATAAGCCGTATTGGTAAGGTTCGTGGACTGGCTAAAGTTATTGACCTTCTGCCAGGCATACCGGCCGAAGAGACGAATCTTGTCGCCGATATTATGATCAACGCGATCCAGTGTCGAGTCCTCATTGACAGCTGTCGGCAGATTTCCCGTCCAGTTTGATGTGAGATCACCGTTTGTAGGAGCCGCAAAATAAGGGAGTATCTTGGCTGCAATCGGATCAACCGGAATCATATTGTACTTGTACGGTTGCCTTGTCTGAGGATTATAGAGTTGTTTCTTCGTTTTTCCGTCCGCACCGATACACATTCCGTTTGAGTCAAATCCAGATGCGCAAAGTTCACCAAAGTCGCCACTGCGCATCCGATTGGTGAGTACGGTTGATGTTGTAAAGGTCGAACCGTTATTGCGCAATCCTTCATATGATCCGGTGAAGAACGTCTTGTCTCTTCCGTTATAGAGGCCGGGAATAATAACTGGGCCGCTCAAAACACCGCCGAAATTGTTATACCGTAGCTTATTATTTTTCGTGCCAGGTTTAGCCAGCCAGCTCTTTGCATTCAACGCATCGTTCTGAATGTAGTCATAAACCGTTCCGTGGAACTGGTTGGTTCCAGACCGCGACACGAGATTGATGTGCACGCCAAGATAGTCGCCATACTGCGCGGTATAGTTACCGTTCTGTGTTTGCACGGAGGACAGCGCGTCTGGATTCGGGGTCAGGGTGGCCGTCGTGATCAGGTTGTTCATGATCGAGATGCCATCCAGCGAAATGCTGTTGTTGATGTTGCGCGTACCGGAACCGCTGGCGCGCACGCCGGGAGGGTTGCCGGTAAGGGCATTACCGCTGATCGTGATGTTCGATGCAGTCGCCGCAAGATCGATCGCGCGACGGCCGTTCATCGGTAGATCGTGGACCTGTTGCGAATCGACCGTCTCACCCAGCAGTGCATCGTCGGTCGAAAGTGGAGGATTGTTTGCCGAAACCGTTACTTCTGTATCCGCCGAACCGATCTTCAGCGTCGCATCGGTACGGACTGCGATGTTGATTGTCACGATCACCCCATTGGTGACAGACTTTTGAAAGCCGGGCGCTTCAACGGAGACGTTATAGGTGCCTGGAGCCACAAAGGGAATTGAGTAATAGCCCTCTGAGTTAGTTGTTCCGGTGTAGGTAACCTTGGTGTTGACATTGGTGCCAACCACCTTGGCTCCAGCGACGACGCTGCCCGATGGATCAGTTACTGTCCCGACCAACGCAGTGTTGTCGGAAACCTGGGCGAAGAGCATCAAGGGACTGAGCAAAACCGTCAAACAGTAAAGTAACGTTCGTTTCATGCTTGCCTCCTGGACTGCAACAAATTGCGAAAATAGCCAATACATCGTGATCGGAAAAATCACCGGCCGTTCACGATGAATAAACTGTGAATCTTTCGAGTCTTCTGATTTCAATTCCATTTCAGAAACCTGTCATGAGCCAGATGTTATGTTTGGTACTAGGTCAAATGACTTATTAACACTTCGGATAATCTTGGCATTTGCATCACACATTCACCCCCTCGCACCTGTCAGGTTGAAAGGCAAGATAGCCCGAAGAACCTGAAATTGTCCATAACATTTTTGGGGGTCGAGAGTCTCTACACCTCTAACGCAATGAGCGCACCCGTCAGGTGCGCTCATTCCATCTTTAGCAAGGGTAACTCTTACCGTGTAGCTGGAGTTGTTGCTCCTCCCGTACCGACTCCGTCCATCTGCGCCTGATACGACACAATCTTCTTTAGCGTTTCATAAGGGACATTTGTAATCGGCACCAGGCGTCCATTGATCGAAAGCATCGGCGTCTGGTTGACACCAACTTCTTCAGCCAGTTTGATTGAAGCGTTCACCTGGTCCTTCGTTGCCTGAGTCGCCGCACATAAGTCAATCGTGCCCGGATCAAGTCCAGCCTTGGTCACCGCATTTTTGAGAGTGGCATCGCCAGTCTGCTCCGTCAGAGCGGCCTGATTATCAAATACTGCTGAGGCATAGGTAAAGAATGCGTCATTCTTCTGCTTCTCAACGCAATAGCCATATGCTGCTGCCTTGAATGCAAAAGGATGAATCTGCACCAGCGGAAAACTCTGGAAGACGATACGAGCGTTCGGGAAATCCTTCGCCAGTTGGTCCATCGTTCCCTGGGCATCCTTGCAATGCGGGCATTCCAGATCGGCGAACTCTACCAGCAGAAGGTCTTTGCTTGTCGCTCCACGAGCGGCACCATCGGCCTGCTCCTCAAGCAACTTGCGTGCCGGTGCAAAGGGCGTTGCGCCAAACGGAATAACCCCATCTCCTGCAATCGCGTGATTTCCATCTGGAGTAACAAAAAACGCTGTCGTCTGCACCTTCGCATTGGGTGTTCTATCGGAGACGAAGACAACTACTTTGCTTACGCCTGGCGCACCGGTCTTCTGAATAGCCTCAACTCGCCAGATGCGGTTCTCATCGTATCCCCACAACGCCTTCAGAAACGAATCCACTGTATTGACCGTAGGCGATGGTGCAGTAAAGTACTTGAGATTCACAGGCGGAAATGGGTCCGGTCGGCTCGTCTGCCCCAGATCGTTCAGGTGCAACGGCGGGGGAGCAGGTGCAGCCGTCTTTGGCGCCGCGTTTGTCGCTGGAGCAGGCGTCGTCGCCTTAGGCGGCGTGCTTGTCGTTCCGGTCTGCGCTCCTGCGGATACCACGCCAAGAGCTATTGCCAACCCTGTCAACATCCATGTTTTTGAAATCTTCAAAGAATCCTTCCCTTCGTCGCCCGCTTTACGCGCGCTGCACCATTTATTACACCTGAACTTTGACCGCAATGGGAAACCGGCGCCCTGTTCCAAATGACTTTTTTGTCACCTTCAGCACCGGCGCCGCCTGCTGTCGCTTGTATTCACTTCGTTCCACCAGCCGTAAGACTTTCCGGACCAAAGCAATGTCAACTCCCTGCTCCTCTGCAATCTGCTCTGCAGAGCAATATCGCTCAACATAGGCCTCAAGAATCGGGTCCAGCACATCGTAAGGCGGCAATGAGTCCGTGTCTCGCTGCTCCGGCCGCAACTCCGCCGATGGTGCCTTTTCCAGTGTCGCCCACGGAATCACCTCTCGCGTGCGGTTCACATACCGGCTCAGTTCATAGACCCTTGTCTTCATCACATCGCCAATCACCGCCAACGCGCCCACCATGTCGCCATAAAGCGTGCAGTATCCAGTGGACATCTCACTCTTATTTCCTGTTGTCAGCACAAGGGAGCCAAATTTATTGGAAAGCGCCATCAGCAGCGCTCCTCGAATCCGCGACTGCAGATTCTCTTCTGCCAATCCGAACGGTGTACCTTCAAACAAGGGTCGCAGAGCCTGCTGATACGCCGCAAAGACATCGTGGATTGGAAGCATCTCGAACCTTATCCCCAGGTTCTTCGCCAGAGCGCGCGCATCGCTGATCGATCCCAGGGAGGAGTACTCACTAGGCATTCCAACCCCAAGTACGTTCTCTGCGCCCAATGCCTCCACAGCAATCGCCGCAACCAGGGCTGAGTCAATTCCCCCGCTCAACCCGACAAGTGCCTGCGAGAACCCACACTTCCGAACGTAGTCCCGCGTGCCAAGCACCAATGCCTTCCAAACTTCTGCCGTCTCATCCAGAGCAATGCTTTTTCTGGACAGATCTTCCGATCCAGTATTGCTTGTATCGAAGACTGCCAAATCCTCCTCAAAGGAGGTAGCACGCGCTAGTACATGCCCCGCCGGATCGACTGCTAAAGAGGAACCGTCAAATACCAGACTGTCATTTCCTCCCACCTGATTGACCATTACGACAATGGCCTGATGACGCTCTGCCAGAGCCGTTAGCATCTTCTGTCGCACCAGTGGCTTGCCAAGCCAATATGGCGAGGCCGAGATATTCAAAATAATCCTTGGCCGGTCCTTCTGATCCTCTCCCCATTTACCCATCAGAGCTTCTACGGGATCAATCTGGTACATAGGCCGCGGCCAGAAGCCTTTATCGTTCCAGGCGTCTTCGCAAACTGTGATGGCCAATGGTTGATCACCAAGGC
>DASRSR010000055.1:0-4391 GCA_035656355.1 Edaphobacter sp. | reverse complement strand
CACGTGGACCGATCCATTTCCGGGCCGGAAGCTTTTCTGCGAACCAATATCGACGGCACGTTTACATTGCTGCAGGCAGCACGCAGATATTACGAATCACTGACCGGCGCGGAGCGGGAGCAGTTCCGGTTTCTACATGTTTCGACAGACGAGGTATATGGAACCCTAGAGCCAAACGATCCAGCTTTCCACGAAGAGACGCCGTATGCACCGAATAGCCCTTATGCGGCGTCAAAAGCTGCCAGCGATCATCTGGTGCGGGCCTGGGTACATACCTATGGACTTCCTGCGATCATTACCAACTGCTCCAACAACTATGGCCCGCATCAGTTTCCTGAAAAGCTCATCCCATTAATGATTAACAATGCGCTTCAGGGGAAGCCTCTTCCTATCTATGGCGATGGCCAACAGGTAAGAGACTGGCTGTATGTTGTCGATCATTGTCGCGCGCTTGAGACTGTTCTCGAACGAGGCCGCATCGGAGAGACCTACAACGTAGGTGGTGGAAACCAGAGAAGCAACCTTGAAGTAGTAACGCGGATTTGCGAACTGCTCGATGAGCTCGTTCCCGAGTCAAAGTTCAGGCCGCATATTCAACTGGTGACGTACGTAACAGACAGACCAGGGCACGACCGGCGATATGCAATTGATGCGAGCAAACTCGAAGATGAGCTTGGATGGCGCGCCCAGGAGACCTTCGAGACAGGCCTGAGAAAGACAGTCGAGTGGTATCTGGCAAATACCGCCTGGGTAGAGGGCGTCACCAGCGGTGCGTATCAGCAGTGGATTGCGCAAAATTATACCGATCGCGATAAAGCAGCAAAGGACGCCAGATCGGTTCAGGAGGCCACGCGTTGAAGGGAATTATTCTTGCTGGTGGCTCGGGAACCAGACTACATCCGGTAACGCAGGTCGTCTCAAAGCAGCTTCTTCCTGTCTACGATAAGCCCATGATCTATTACCCATTGTCGGCGCTGATGCTGGCCGGCATTCGGGAGATTCTCGTGATCTCAACACCAGAGGACACTCCCAGATTTCGTCAGTTACTGGGAGCCGGCGAGCAGTGGGGTATTCGGTTGGAGTATGCCGTTCAGCCTTCGCCTGATGGGCTTGCTCAGGCATTTCTGATTGGAAAGAATTTCCTTGACGGCGAAGGGTGCTGTCTGGTCCTTGGCGACAATATTTTCTACGGACATGATTTTGCGGTGACACTGCAACGAGCAGCTCGCAACGAATCTGGAGCAACTGTATTCGCTTATCCGGTGCTCGATCCTGAGCGTTACGGTGTTGTGGAGTTCGACGAGCAACGACGAGCCATCTCTCTGGAAGAAAAGCCTGCCAAGCCAAAATCGCGCTACGCAGTGACTGGAATCTACTTTTACGATTCCCAGGTAGTCGGCGTGGCAGAAGGCCTCAAGCCTTCACCGCGCGGGGAGCTTGAGATTACTGACGTTAATCGTTGGTACCTGGAGCGCGGACAATTGCGTACCGAGATTCTGGGGCGCGGCATGGCCTGGTTGGATACGGGCACGCACGATTCTCTGCTTGAAGCAGCCACCTTTATTCATACGATTGAGCGCCGGCAGGGGTTGAAGATCGCTTGTCCGGAGGAGATCGCCTATCGGCTTGGATATATCGATGCGAGCCAAGTTCGGAATCTCGCGGCCAAAATTGGCAAGAGCACCTACGGACAGTATCTGTTGCGTCTGCTGGAAGAAGCGGTGTACTGATGAGCCAGCGCCCGGTCATTCTTGTTACCGGAAAAACGGGGCAGGTCGGAGGCGAGCTACTTCAGGCGTTGGCTCCACTGGGTAGCATTGTTGCTCCGGCGCGTGACGAAATGGACCTTGCCAACGCCGCCAGCATTCGCGCCGCAATCCGAGCAGCGCAACCGCGCTGGATTGTAAACCCTGCTGCCTACACCGCCGTCGATAAGGCGGAGAGCGAACCTGATCTCGCCTATGCGATCAATGCGGAAGCGGTACAAACGATTGGCGAAGAGGCTCGGCAGATTGGTGCGGCAGTCATTCATTTTTCGACGGACTATGTTTTTGATGGGTCTGCCACGATGCCCTATCGAGAAACGGACACTACGAACCCAATCAATGTCTATGGTGCAAGCAAGCTTGCAGGGGAAAGGGCTTTAGCTGCGAGCGGCGCAACGCATATGATCTTTCGCACCAGTTGGCTATATGGTGCAATCGGAAAAAACTTTCTGCTAACGATTCTGAAGCTGGCGCGGGAACGTGATAAGCTCCACATCGTCGCCGACCAGCACGGTGCTCCAACCTGGAGCCATGATCTGGCAAAGATGACGGCACACGTTATCGCGAGATGCGAAGCAATCGCGGGCGGGCGCCCACTCCCTGCTGCTATTGCTGATTTGAATGGCATTTATCATGCTGCAGGGGCAGGTGAGACGACATGGTATGGATTTGCGTTTGAGGCGATTCGGTTGCGGCGAAATAAAGAGCCCGGCGCAACGTTTGCCGACATCCAAGCGATTTCAACTGCTGAATATCCCACTCCGGCAAAACGCCCGATGAACTCATGTCTGAACTGCGGAAAGCTGGAGCAGCAATTCGGATGGGAGATGATGAATTGGCATGAATCTTTAAGAGAGGTTCTGGCAGAGTTGCGGTAATTAGCGATGTGTATGTGTATTGGGCTTCCGGGCGTGACAAAGTGTTCTGAAAAGTTGGATCTCTTGTATCCTTTTAGGATGACTGAGATGGAGTGTGCGGCTTGAACGGCGCCTGCACAATTATTTCCCCTAATTATCTGGCATACGCGCGAACCGTCTCCGCTTCTTATCTTGCCCATCATCCAGGAGAACGGTTTTTCGTTCTCATTGTTGCTGATCTTTCCTCGAAAGATCAGCAACTTTTTGCTGAAGAAAAGTTTGTCCCCATATTCCTGCCAGAGATTGGGCTTGAAGATGTCCGTCGCGAAGCAATGAAGTACGACATTCTCGAGCTGAATACTAATGTTAAGCCAACCTTTATGAAGCATCTGCTCCGGGCGTTTGCTCTGGAGAATCTGGTCTACCTTGACCCCGATATTTATGTTTACAAATATCTGGCACCGGTCTTTGACGCACTCAATACGGGCGCAAGTGCCGTACTGACGCCACATTTGACCTCACCGATCAACGATGAAAAGCATCCTGGCGAACAGGAGATGCTCTATAACGGAACCTATAATCTCGGGTTTATTGCAGTACGTCAGTGCGAAGAATCCTCAAGACTGCTGGATTGGTGGGAACGCCGATGTCTTGATCTTGGCTTCAGCGAAGGCCGAACTGGACTATTTGTGGACCAGAAGTGGATGAATCTGGCTCCTGGGTTGTTCGAGCAGGTGAAGATTCTGCGGCATCCAGGATGCAACATGGCCTACTGGAACCTGCACGAGCGCGTGCTCACAGAAGATGAACATGGATACCGTGTCAATGACAGCGATCCATTGTGTTTCTTTCACTTCAGCGGCATTGTTGTGGATGATGCTGCCATACTATCGAAGAACACAAATCGATTTACTCTGGCCGATCGACCCGATCTGGCGAAGCTCTTTGCCGAATATAAAGCCGAGGTTCTGGCAAGGAAGGACTCCGTTCTCGAGACCATTGCTTATGGATTCGACCGGCTTAGCGATGGCACTTCCATCACACGTCTGGCCAGACGAATCTATGCAAAGCACCAAGCAAGATTTTCCGGCCAAGACCCTTTCGATGCCCAAGGCGAGTTTGCTCATTTCGCAAAAAGACTAGGATTGGTTGCTGGCCAGGCCGCGCCTGCAAAGGCAACCTGGAAAGAGTTCAATCCTAAGGACCGAAGGGTTGAAATGGTACACCGCCTACTTAAGATGACGCTGCGCGTACTTGGGCCAAATCGATATGAGCTATTGATGCGTTACCTTGCTCATATTGCAGTACTGAGAAATCAAAGTGTATTTCTGAATGACAAGTAAGCAATGAATGCAGCAAAGCGGTGAGTCGATTGTCCGGAAGAGTACTGATCTGCAAACTTGGCGCGATTGGCGACGTCATTATGACGCTTCCAGCAGCGTATGCACTTTATCGCGCTGGGTATGAGATCGATTGGATTTGCGGAACCAATGTACAGGCGTTGCTTGATTGCTATAACTGGATTCACACTATCGCAGTAGATGATAAGGCGATATTGCATGGAAGACCCAGAGAGCGTATCGGCGCTCTCATATCTCTATGGCGAACAGCCGGCCGAGCACAGTATGACCTTTGCGCGACTCTCTACTACGACCCGCGTTATCGCATCCTTTGTCTGCCAGTGAGGGCCAAACGGAAGATTATGCTGTCGCGCACCACGCGCGAGGCGATGTTGCTCGATGGGCGTCATCACACGGATGAGTATGCT
>DASRSR010000054.1:0-15604 GCA_035656355.1 Edaphobacter sp. | reverse complement strand
GCCGCCTGCCGCTCCCTGACGTCCAGCAACAGGACGATCCCATAAGACCAGTGACTGCCGATGATGCAGCAAAAGAGGCAAAGCCCAACTGAGCTGAACCAAATTTGTTCCCAGAAAAGCCGATGGATCTTCACGAGGGATCTCGTTCAACCGCTGCTTGTTGATAATAATGCCGCTGATAAAGGTAAACATGATGTTGACCACTGAGGCCATGCGACGAGCATTGGTAATGGTATGAAAACGGCGGCCAAGTGGATCGCCTTGACGTTCAGCGAGGTAATCATGCCGAAAGCCATAACTCGTGGCATAAATGATGTCGTAGTCAGTGCGTGTGATGTGTGAGGCGAGATTGTCGATAGCACCGGGAAGAATAATATCGTCGTCGCTGAAAAGCCAGAAATATTTCCCCTGCGCAGCCTGAAAACAGGAGAGAAAGTTAGCGTCGGAGCCAATGTTTTCAGAGTGTCTGTGATATCGAAGAATAAGACCTTTACTCTGGAATCGCTGCACTAGCGCTGGCGTATCGTCGGGCGACGCATTGTCGGAGATGTAAAGCTCTATTTCCGGATGGTTGGAGAGTTGAGGCGCAAGAACATTTAGAAGCATCTCCAATTCCCGACTTCGATTGTAAGTAGGAATGGCGATTGTAAGGAGCGGACGTATTTCATCCATGCCAAAGCTTTCTATATTTCAAAAATGTGTAACTTCCGGAACCAACTCCTATAAAAATAGTAGCGAGGAAGTAAGTAACGGCAATACCAAGCGCTCCATAACTACGGCCAAAGATGAAAGCAGCTGGTGCTATCGATAAAGCTCCGGCAATCGAGTTCCACATGAACTTCTCCTGTTTATGAGCCCGGAGATAAATTGCAAATCCGAAGACAACGATGTTTGCAATCGTAGCTATCAGCAATAAAGCGAATGGTAAAGGTGGCAGTAGTCGTAGTGCAAACCGAATATGGTGGGCACGCAAAAAGAGAGTGGCGGCCCAAACTCCGGAACAGGCAAGGACCGCTGCAGTAGTCGATTGAACAAGGGTACGGAAGAAAACCGAATCGAGGAGATTAAAGTCGCGGAGGGCAATCATACGTCCAAAAGGCGCCGACTTCGTGTTCATCCAGGAGATTGTTAACGCAGAGAGCGTTCCGCAGATATTCATCGACATGCCCATCTGCCCAGCCTCAACCGGACCTCGATAAGCGAACAGAATCGGATTGAATATTTGGAAGGTGAAGTATCCACAGAGCCAGCTAACCGCGATTCTCCATTGGAAAGGCCATATCTCCGCCCCCCAGTTGATACGGTAATCGCCTACCGAACGGCGAAACAGTGGGATAAGTAGATGCCGCTTATGAATGACATAGAAGCTACCGGCAATTGCCTGCCCCAGAATAATAAGCCCAGGAGCGAAGAGGCCATGATGCAGCAGCAAAGCAGTCCAACCAAGTGATGAACCCAGCATGACCTGCGTCAGTCGAGTCCTCGCAACATTTGAGACATAGCCGCAGCCCTCAAGGAAAGAAAACGTCGGATCAAGCTGGAAGGTACAACTTGTAGCTAAAACAACCAATAGCCAGGGGAAAAACCATGAAACCGGATTGGCCTCAGGATGCTTGGCACTCTGAACTGAAAAGAAATGAATGCCCACCGGCAGCAGGAAGATCACGAGAAGAATAGCGGCAGCGGTGTACCAACGTACTGATTTCTGAAGCACCGATGCGAGACGCGCATGTGCAGGTTCAGGACCCGTGATTGTTCCATCGGAATGGATGGTGAGGTGCGCTGCCTCGTGACTGGCTGTCTGGAGAATGACAACCGAGAAACCAAGCTCAAAAATTACCTGCAGTGCGACCAGAGAATAGAACGTGTAGTAATAACCCTGTTCGGCTGGAGAAAGAGAATGCGCAATTAAGGTGAGGGTGACGATTCCGGCCAGCGAAGACCAGCTACGAGCCAGAATGGTGAAGGCCACCGCCTTATCGATTCCCAATGTCGAGCTGATCCAACCTAATAGGCGGTCAAAACGCGAAGGCGTGTTTGAGTCCTCCTGAACTTGTTCCTGCTCTGGGAGTACTTCAAGAGGAGTTGTCGGATCGGTTCCGGTAAATGCCGCGAGCGTAGTCTCGGGGAGGGGCTCGACGTGAGAAGGTTTGGACATTCAATATAAAGACTTGTTCAACGTAGGGTAGATCAGATGAAACTGCCCGTCTATCCCAAGTTTATCAGTAGCAATGAAGAGCTTTTCTAACTGACTACGCAACCAATCGGCACTACCTTACAGCCTTAATCAATTGCTACTTCCGCTTCCAGCGCACCCCGTCTTTTGAATCTTCGAGGATTATTCCCTTGCCAAGAAGATCATTGCGGATGGCGTCAGCGCGTGCAAAGTTTCGCGTCTTCTTGGCCTGGGTCCGCTCCGCAATCAAGGCTTCTACCTCCGCATCGCTGAGCGAAAGGTTCGCGACAAGTTCCGGCGCTGCTTCGCCCAGTCTCCCCTCGGCCTCGGCCCAGGCAAGAGCAGCGCGTGTCAATGAAGCATCCCGATCTTCCAGCACCGCAAATACATCGTCAAATAAACCGAGGACGCGGAGAATCTCGGCGGCATTCCCTGCACGAAGCGTTCCAGCATCAGCCGCCGAATTTGCAGTGCGCACCAGTTCGAAGATGGCTGCACGTGACTCGGCCGTGTTGAGATCATTCGCCAAAGCTGCGGTATAGTCGCGCTCTGCCTTGGCGGTTGCGGCAGCAATCTCCGGATTAAGACCTTCGGCGAAGCCGCCCTTCAACATGCGCTGGTGAAACGTTCGCAGCCGATCGACTGCATTGGTCGATTCGGCGAGGCTCTCAAAGGTGAAGTTCATCTGATGCCGGTAAGGCACAGAGATTAGCAGAAACCGAATGGCGGAGGCGCGATATCCCTTCAACAGCAGA
Source organism: Edaphobacter sp. (assembly GCA_035656355.1). Classification (GTDB taxonomy): domain Bacteria; phylum Acidobacteriota; class Terriglobia; order Terriglobales; family Acidobacteriaceae; genus Edaphobacter. Next base: position 12,673 of record DASRSR010000054.1, on the reverse strand, counting down.
TCGCGCAACGTATAAAAGTTTCCCTCCGACTTCGACATCTTTTTTCCTTCAACCAGCAGAAAGCGAACATGCATCCAATGCCGCGCAAAGGTCTTTCCGCTGGCAGATTCCGACTGTGCAATCTCGTTCTCGTGATGAGGAAACATCAGGTCTTCACCGCCCGTGTGAAGATCGAAAGAGTCACCCAGGAATTTCATCGCCATGGCAGAACATTCAATATGCCAGCCAGGACGCCCGGAACCTAGTGATGTCTCCCAATGCTGCTCACCGGGCTTGACTGCCTTCCATAGCGCGAAATCGCGCGCAGCATCTTTCTCGTACTCGTCTACATCGACACGTGCGCCGTCTTCGATCCCTTCAAAATCCTTCTTGGAAAGCTTGCCGTATTCAGGAAATCGCGCGATGCGAAAGTACCAGCTACCATCTTCGGTCTGATAAGCAATATCTTTTTCGGCAAGCTTTTTGATCAGGTCAACCATGTCTGGAATGCAACTGGTTGCATGGGCAACCTGTTCCGACTTCTGAATGCCAAGCGCATCGAGATCCTCAAAAAATGCGCGCTCATATTTTGCCGTGTATTCGGCAATTGGAACACCAGCAGCGGCGGCATTCCGAATAATCTTATCGTCCACGTCCGTGATGTTCATGACATGCTGGGTAGCGATGCCTTGCTGACGAACGAACCGGCGCAGTACATCGACATGCAAAAACGTGCGGAAGTTGCCGATGTGGCCGTAGTCATAGACGGTTGGGCCACAGCAATACATGCGCAGCGCCGGCGTACCTACTGGAGCCAGCGCTTCTATCTTCCCGCTCAGCGTGTTAAAGAGTTCTATCGTTGCCACTTGCGCTCTGTTCTGCCGCAGCCGAGCGCCGGGGCGCGGTGCAGACCTTCTCCTTGGAATCCCTGTTGATTTTAGCCGATATGCGCGACCTTCCGCGTGCAGAGAACAAATTCGCTCATCCCAGACGAAGCTGCGGAGTCGCCCCAAGATTCTCGGCAGCAAAGCTGCCCACAAGAAACTTCGGCCATGCCGCGGCAGCGATCATGGCAGCATTATCGGTCGAGAGCGCCAATGACGGAAATGCGATAGGCAGTCCACAGCGATCTGCCTCCGCCTGGAACCGATGGCGCAACTCGCTGTTGGCCGCTACTCCGCCCGATACCACAATGCCCCGCGCGCCAAAACTCTCCGCTGCAGCGAAGGTCTGGCGAAGAAGATTGCCGACCACTGCATATTGAAACGATGCCATTAGATCGAGCACCTGCGCATCACAGAACGATGCGATGTCTTCGAGAGCAGGCTTTCCTCCCAACGTTGCAATCGCGCTACGACGATCTTCCACACTTTCGCGCATGTGGTGTGTCTCAATGTAGCGCAGGACAGCCGTCTTAATGCCACTAAAGGAGAAATCGAATCCGGGCGCAGAAATCTTTTCGTCTAGCCTTACCGTCCTGTCACGATGCAGCTTTTTCTTTATCGGTGCAAAGTTAAACTGCACCGCGCGCGGATTTCCATGCTTTGCCAAGGCATCAATCAACGGTCCGCCCGGATAGCCCAAACCCAGCAGCTTTGCTACCTTGTCAAAGGCTTCACCCGCAGCATCATCCACCGTTCTGCCAACATTCCGATAACTCCACGCTCCGTCTTTACCCTGGCTGGCCAGGTACAAGTGAGTGTGGCCGCCAGAGACAACCAGAGCCAACAGCGGCAGCTCCATTGCAGTGCCGGAATCCTGCTTCGCCTCCATCAGAACAGCATGAATGTGTCCTTCCAAATGGTTTACTGCAATCAGGGGTTTGCCCAGTCCAAACGCTAACGCCTTTGCATAGGTAATCCCTACCAGCAGTGCTCCGGCAAGCCCCGGCCCTTCAGTTACAGCCACCGCATCCAGATCATCAAAACGAATCTGCGCTCTGGATATAGCTTCCCGCACCACAGGAACAATGTTGCGAAGATGCTCTCGTGAGGCAAGCTCTGGCACAACGCCGCCGTAGTTGGCATGAAGCGACATCTGCGAGGCTACGACGTTCGAGAGCACATCGCCGCCTGCACGAACAACGGCTGCGGCCGTCTCGTCGCAGGAGCTCTCAATCCCCAGAATCATGCCTCGTTCATCGCTTGCGTGCATCTCTTTATCATAGGGGAGAAGCATGGTCACCCACCCGGCCGACAACCCGAAGTACCTGTCCGCGCGCAGCATTGTGACTGCTCTGCGCTCTGCCGGACATAAGGCTTATTTTGCCGGCGGCTGCGTGCGCGATCTGCTGCTTGGGATCGAGGCAAAAGATTTCGATGTCGCCACCAGTGCAACGCCGGATGTAGTGCAGCAGTTATTCCCAAAGTCGCTGAGTGTCGGTGCACATTTTGGAGTAATTCTGGTGTGCGGCGATAATACTGCAACCGAGGTTGCGACCTTTCGCAATGATGGCTCGTACAGCGATGGCCGCCGACCCGATGCAGTTCGTTTTTCAATTGACGCTCGCGAAGATGTTCTCCGACGCGACTTCACGATTAACGGAATGTTGCTCGACCCGGCAATCTTCGAAGAGACTGGTGATGCAGGGGCCGCAACGCTCGATTTCGTAAATGGGCGCAACGATCTGGCTGCACGGATTGTGCGCGCCATCGGTGATCCATCTCTCCGCTTCTCCGAAGATAAGCTGCGGATGTTGCGCGCTGTCCGGTTTGCAGCTCGCCTTGACTTCCAGATCGAATCCCACACCTTCGCTGCCATCTCATCTGCCGCGACGCAGATCCATCAGGTAAGCTGCGAGCGCATCCGAGATGAACTCACGCGGATGTTGACCGAGGGCCATGCCAGACGCGCCTTTGAGTTGCTCGACGCAACCGGGCTGTTGCAGCAAATTCTGCCCGAAGCCATAAAGATGCACGGCGTACAGCAACCGCCGCAGTATCACCCCGAAGGCGACGTCTGGGCCCACACCATGCTTCTGCTGGAAAAACTGCCGCCAGGCTGCTCTCCTACGCTCGCGTGGGGAGCGTTGCTGCACGACATTGGCAAACCTGCAACATTCCGTGCCCCAAGCCCCGACGACCCGAGCGATCGCATCCGATTTAACGGCCACGTCGAAGTTGGAATGCGTGTGGCCGAAACGGTGCTTGCGCGCCTGCGCTTCTCCAATGAGGATACGGCTCAGATCGTCGCACTCATAAAAAATCATATGCGCTTTGGCGACGTTCTCCAGATGCGTGAGTCCACATTGAAACGCTTCCTGCGCCTTCCCCGCTTTGACGAACATCTCGCGCTGCATCGACTTGATTGCCTCTCGTCACACGGCGATCTCAGCCTCTACAACTTCGCAAAAGCACAATTCGAGACAGTTCCAGCAGAACACATTCAACCAAGGCCTCTCATTACTGGTCGCGATCTAATAACCGCGGGCTACCGGCCCGGCCCTGCGTTCAAAGCCATGCTTGAGGTTGCAGAAGATGCTCAGCTTGAAGGATTAGTCACAACACCGGAAGAGGCACTCGCCATCGTACACGAGCGCTTTGGAGCACCAGCAGTTTGAGATCCAAGACGCTCTACACGGCTGCGTAGAGCTTGTGCATCGAAGGGAGCGCGTACCTTGCTGTCGTTGTCAAAATACACATACACGTCTCGAGGAAATATCTCAGCCGCACTTGCACCGGCATTGCGTCCTTGCGGCTGTCCTCCTGCGGCCCACGTCATTACGCGTTGTGCCCATATATCCAGAGCCTCATCGTCATATCCACTGGCATACAGCACCTCTGAACCGTGCAACCTGCAATAAACAAAGTCGGATGTAACATCCATCAGTAACGGCCACTCAACTGTATCCGCAACTACCAATCCAATATCGTATTCACGCAAAAGGTCGATAAACTCCGGAGACACAAAGCTCTCATCCCGAATCTCGACGCAATGGCGCAAATGAAAATCATCCTTGGCCCGAACCTCACTCGCATCAGGCAGACTTGCCTCGCGTCGAGCCAATACTGCCGCAGCATTGGCTGATCTTGGCAGCATCTTGAAAAATGTCTCAAAGCGTTCTCGCCCATATTTCATCTGCGGTGGAAACTGCCACAAGATTGGGCCTAATTTTGGGCCTAATCCAATTAAGCCACTGGCAAAGAAGTTTGCCAGCGGCACACGAACATCGCGCAACTTCCGCATATGCGTGATGTAGCGTGAGCCTTTGAGCGAGAAGACGAAATTGTCAGGCGTCTGGTGAAACCAGCGGGCAAAGCTGGAAGGTCTCTGTAGCGAGTAGAACGTTCCGTTAATCTCAACCGTATCGAAAGTATTCGCCGCAAATTCGAGTTCTCGTTTCTGGGCCAGCCCCTTCGGATAGAAGACACCCCGCCAACCGGCATACTGCCATCCTGAGATGCCAATTCTGATCCGACCCACTCTATCGCTCGCCGGCCTGGATAAGCTCATATCCATTTGCTCTTAGATGCAGGTTGCGCAGATCGAATGGAAAACGTCTACTATGCTCGCAGGCATCTCAACATCGCATGAGCGCAACGAAACCGTTCCTCAATATCCCGGTCGACCATACTCCTGACGCTCACATGACGGTCGATGGCATTGCCGTTCCCATTCATGCAGGCGAGCCACTTATCGATGCGCTCAACCGCTATACCGGCACTCGAAATCTCAAGCCTGTCCCGCAGGTCTGCTACCTACCGCAAATGGGTGCCATTGAAACCTGCGACACCTGCATGGTTCAGGTTGATGGAAGATTCGTGCGCGCCTGCAGCACACGAGCAGCCGCCGGCATGAATGTCACGACCAGGAACGATGAGGTGGATGCGGCGCAGCGAGAAGCCTTCGATCGCATTCTGGAGAATCACGACCTCTATTGCACCGTCTGCGACAACAACAATCAGAACTGCACGGTGCACAACACCACAGCCGACCTCGACGTGAAACATCAAACACGTCCGTTCAAGCCGAAGCCCTATCCCCAGGACCACTCCAACCCTTTTTATCGCTACGATCCCAGCCAGTGCATTCTCTGCGGACGTTGCGTCGAGGCCTGCCAGAATGTTCAGGTAAATGAAACACTGACCATCGACTGGGAGCGCGAACACCCTCGTGTTCTGTGGGATGGCGAAGAAAAAATCGAGGGATCAAGCTGCGTCTCCTGCGGCCACTGTGTCACCGTGTGTCCATGCAATGCGCTAATGGAAAAATCCATGCTCGGTCACGCCGGATACTTTACCGATCTTCCGCCGCGTGTTCTTGACGGCATGATTGAAGTGGTAAAGGGCGTAGAACCCGAAACTGGGTTCGGTCCCATTCTTGCCGTCTCCGAGATGGAAGCGGAGATGCGCAACTCACGCATTCGCCGCACAAAGACCGTATGCACATACTGCGGCGTCGGTTGCAGCTTCGACGTATGGACGCGTGATCGCCATATTCTCAAAGTCGAGCCGATGCATGGGCCTGCAAATGGTATCTCCACCTGCATCAAGGGAAAGTTCGCCTGGGACTACGTCAATTCGCCCGACCGACTCACTAAGCCGCTTCTGCGTCAGGGAGACACCTTCATCGACATCTCCTGGGAGCGCGCACTCGACATCATCAAAGAGAAATTCACCCAGATTAAACGCGACTACGGGCCCGATGCGCTCGCCTTTATTGCATCTTCCAAATGCACGAATGAAGAAAGCTACCTGATGCAAAAGCTCGCTCGCGCTGTGGTGGGGACCAATAATATCGACAACTGCAGCCGCTATTGCCAGACGCCAGCGACCATGGGCCTGCAACGCACCGTGAAATACGGTGGAGACAGCGGTTCCATCGCCGATATCGAGCAGGCGTCACTGGTTCTCATCGTCGGTTCCAACACAGCGGAAAGCCACCCGGTACTGGCTACCCGCATCAAGCGATCGCACAAACATCGCGGCCAGCGGCTGATTGTTGCCGATCTGCGAAAGCATGAGATGGCCGAGCGCGCCGACATCTTTATGCGCCCCAACCCTTCTACCGATGCTGTCTGGCTCTGTGCCATTACCAGATACATCATCGAAAACAATCTCCACAAGCCCGACTTTATCCATCGATGGGTCAACGGATTTGACGAATACAGAAAATCGCTGGAACCATTCACGATGGAGTTTGCCGAGCGCATCACAGGCATTCCTGCAGCTACGCTCATTACAGTTGCTAACGAAATTGCTTCAGCGCCGACTGTCTGCATCTTGTGGGCAATGGGAGTAACGCAGCATTGTGGCGGCTCCGATACCTCGACAGCCATCTCCAACCTTCTGCTGATAACCGGCAACTACATGCGCAATGGAACAGGAGCTTATCCCTTACGTGGTCACAACAACGTTCAGGGCGCCAGCGACTTCGGCTCCATGCCCAACATCTTTTCCGGGTACCAGCACGTCGATGATCCAGCAATCCGCGCTAAATTTGAAGCCGACTGGGGCGTAACTCTACCCACAACCAAAGGCCTTGATAACCATGGCATGATTGAGGCCATTCATCAGGGCAAGCTCAAGGGCCTCTATATTAAGGGCGAAGACACCATCACATCCGACTCCAATGCCAACGATGTTGGGGAGGCCCTGCGCAAACTCGAATTTCTTATCGTGCAGGACGTCAACTTTTCCGAAACAGCGCGCTTTGCCGACCTTATTCTTCCCGCTGCTCCATCACTGGAAAAAGAAGGTACTTTCACCAGCACCGAACGCCGTATTCAGCGCCTCTACCGCGTCTTCGAGCCACTGGGCGAATCCAAACCCGACTGGGAGATCATTCAGCTCATCGCAAACAAACTTGGCGCAAACTGGAAGTACAAACACCCCTCCGATGTCATGGATGAGGTCGCTCGTCTTACGCCGCTGATGGAAGGTGTCAGCTACGAGCGGCTCGAAGGATACAAATCTCTCCAGTGGCCGGTCCATGCTGACGGCAGCGACTCTCCTCTATTGTTCGCCGACAAATTTCCCTTCCCCGACGGGAAAGCCAAGCTTCATCCCATCGAGCCTCTTCCGCCCTCAGAGGAAATGAGTGCTACCTACGATCTCCATCTCAACAATGGACGTCTGCTGGAGCACTTCGAGCAGGGCAGCATGACTTATCGCTCAGAAGGAATCAAAGAGATGACGCCTTCTACCTTCCTCGAAATCTCTCCGGAGTTTGCCGCCGAGCGCGGCATCACCAGCGGTCGTCATGTGCAGATTACCTCTCCCTATGGAACAGTGCGGGTGCAGGTCCTTGTTACCGATCGCGTTAAAGGCAAGCAGCTCTACATGCCGATGAACTCTATCGTCGAACCGGTCAATCGCCTCACCAGCAGCCATACCGACCGCGCAACCCACACGCCCGCATTCAAGGAAACCGCAGTCAGCATGACGATTCTTCCGGAACAGGGCCCTAATCCATTGCCCCGCAGGAATTTTCGTTATGGCACGCGCACTCCTCAACCCGGCGTAGGGATAGAACGCAAATGGGCAAATCCTGACTATCGAATGCCTGGAACCGGCACCGATGAAAAGCTTGTACAAATCAAGTCCACTACGGAATGAGAATCAATTGAGGTTCTGATGGCAAACCCGCTTCCCTTCCAACCCGCTATTGCCGATCCAAAGACGGAGCTACAACGCCGTCTTGCCGAAGCTCCCGTCCAACATGCCGAAGCTCTTCTGGTGGTATGGGACATCCTCGGCACCGCACATGACGAAGGTCTGCTGGATGCCATGCACGGCCTCGTGGGTGCAAGAGATACCGTCTTTGCGAAATTGACCGAGTACGCGAAAACGCCGGAAGGCATTACGGCACTACGCAATCTGTTCATCGCCGCAAAGCTGCTCTCGAACCTCGATCCCGCAATCCTGAATGGCCTCTCAAAATCGGTTGAAACCGCATCGCAACAAAGTCAGGCAGAGAAAAAGGCGCCTAGCCTGTGGCGTCTCTTCAGACGTATCCGCAGCAAAGATGGCCGTCGCGGGTTGTCTTTTGTGACCCTGGTGCTCACAGGCCTTGGTCGTTCAGTGAGACGTAAAGAACCTTAAGTTATCGCACGATGTGGCGAACGAACATTCCTCGTTTCCACATCGTATGATTAAACCTATGGGGTTTCCGATTAAGACTTGTGTTCTCTGCGGCGAGGAGTTCGAGCTGAAACCAGATAAACCCGGCTTCGCCAACCGTTGCCCGGAGTGCAGTGTGTCTGACGAATCTACTGAAGCATCTTCTCCTCAACGTATGGATGCCGATGAGCGCAAGATACAGGCCGAGGCCAATGAAGCCCGTCGCCAGGCCATGCGTAACCTTCTCTATCGCAAAGACAGCTAGTTTTCCTTTGTTTGTCATTCCCGAAGGGAATCTGCGTTTGTTCGAATCACCAAACTACACCGGGAGTCAGTAATCCTGCTCGGATTCCTATTCATCGCCGCTCTATCGCGATAGATGAATGCAAAACTCCTAATGTCGTCATCCTGAGCGAAGCGAAGAACCCCGCATTTGCCTTGTAAGCCCCGTGCAATTCGAGGTCGCTCTTTAAATCGCCTTAAAGTGCCATCGGCGCGGCCTATACCAGCCTGGGGCGATTCCAATCAGGCCAGCTTTGCTGGACTGATTGGAAAGCCCAGGAACCTAAGCCAAATGAACCAGAGCGTTGAAGGCGCGACACATTCCCATTTCCCTGCGCTCAATCACTGCTTCAGGAAATTCCCTTCGACTTTGCCTCACGCCAGCCGCGGGTTCCATAAGCGGAAAGTATGGTGAAATAGCCCTGTGACCAGTTCTCCGCCCAACTCATTCCACATCGGCAGCGTTCCCGCGGGCCAGGGGCAGCTCTTCCTCATCGCAGGGCCATGCGTTATCGAATCCGAAGCCCACGCCCGCAAAATGGCGGACGCAATTCAGCGGATCACCTCGGACCTCGGCATTCTTTATATCTTCAAGGCCAGCTACGACAAGGCGAATCGCACCTCGATCAAGAGCTTTCGCGGCCCCGGCCTGGCCGAGGGCTGCCGCATTCTCCGTGCTATCGGCCAGGAGACCGGACTGCCTGTTCTCACCGATATCCATACTCCCGAGGATGCCAGGGCCGCCAGCGACGTACTGGGCGGCGTAGAGGCCGTCCTGCAGATCCCCGCCTTTCTCTGTCGGCAGACTGATCTTCTGGTCGCCGCCGCCACAACCGGCCGCACCGTCAATGTGAAGAAGGGCCAGTTCGTCGCTCCAGCCGACATGCGCCATGCCGTGGAGAAGGTTCGTGAGAGCGGCAATCAGCGTGTCATCCTGACGGAACGTGGCGCCACTTTCGGCTATAACAATCTTGTCGTTGACATGCGCTCGCTGCCCATCATGCGCGCCTTTGCTCCAGTGGTCTTCGATGGCACCCACTCGGTCCAGACTCCCTCAGCGGCCAATGGCGTCAGTGGCGGCCAGCCGGAGTTCATCCCTGTGCTTGCGCGTGCCGCCGTGGCGGCTGGGGTAGATGGCATCTTCCTTGAAGTCCACGACAACCCAGCCGCAGCAAAGTCCGATGGCGCCAACGCCCTGCATCTGGAGAGGCTAAAACCACTTCTTGAGCAACTTCTCGCGATCCACCGAGTCGTCCAGCCTAAATAGTGAATCCAACAGTTTCAGTGAAAAGTTTTGTCAGTCCGAAGTCGCCTAACATGCCTTTTATCAAAGACATAGATTTGCCATTCTCATCCAAAACCCGCTATAATAAAAGCATAGGTATCAAACAAGAGAAGCCACGGTCTTTGTACCTGGCTTTTATTTTTTGACCGGAAGTCTTTATCAAATTCCTGACTTAACCTGCCTGTTTTGAATAGTTTGGTACTTAAGTACGGGGGGTGGGGTCCCTGACCTATCCAAGCCTACTCAACAACATCCAAAACAACCATCACCCCCTCCCTCAAGCAAAAAAACGGCCCCTCATATTGAGGGGCCAATCTGCCTTGGTTCTCTCTGGTTAGGAGAGGTTTTTGTGAGCGCGATCTATGCCGCTGACTCAGCAAACTTGCGGACGGCACCTCTGAAACTGTGCCGTCCTGTAGGGGAGGGCTACTGCTCCGGAGGAGCGCTTACGCCCGTTGAGGGAGAGTTCGGCATCGTGTTGCTGGCCGAGTTAGTTCCCATTGTTGCCAGGCTGTTATGCAACAGCGTGACCTGAACACCATTGACAACCACACGCTCGCCGTTCTCCGACTTCGCTGTGTTTTTACCCATGCCGGTCTTGTAAATGCGATAGACCGGAACCTGATGCTCGGTTACGAGATAGCGGGCGACGGAATCAGCCATCAACTGCGAACGCTGTACTCCATTGCGGCTGAAGCCTTCAACCTCAATGATGTAGCCCTTCTCCCCGGCCAGCTTCTCTGCGATGCTGTCCAGATCAACCTTGCCCTTCGGTCCAAGGCTCGTCCGGCCCTTGGCGAAGGGAATCGCCGCGGAAGTCACAGGGGTGTACTGGTCCAGATTGCCAACCGTTGTGTTTAGAGAATCTGCTCTGTTGCTTGCGGTACCCGCAAGGGTCTGGGCGGAGTTTGCCTTGTTGGCTGCGTTCTGGGCGTTCTGGTCGGCCACGCTTGCTGCGTCCATCGCTTTCCGAATGCCAGCTTGCGAACGCGCATCTACGTCGCGAATATCGTTAGCGTTCTTTGCCTGCAGTTGATCGAGCTCGTTATCGCGCTCCTTGATTGGATCAATCTGCCTCTTTACCCACTTCTTGCGGGCAAATGGATTCAAATGCCCCCAGAATCCCTCTTTCGACTCTGTCGTCAGCGGCTTACCGGTAGCGTAGGTGCTGCTATCTGCCGGATTCATATTGTTGTTGCTGGAAGAAGAAGTTGCGGTCGCCTGATCAGGCTGAGTCGCCGGGGCGGAACTTGTCTGCGCGAGAGACGTCATGCCAATCGCGCCACCTAGAATGAGAACTGAGAGGCCAAAAAAACTTCCAGATTTCACCATTGCTTGCTCCTTACGGTACAGTCCTGCGTTTGTTGATCAAACGTCGACACACGTGAATAGAGCAAGCTCAATGCCAAATTACACGCCACATCGTATGTAATTGATGGCAAATGAATTAGATGAAATTTAAATTCGTTGGCCAGGTAAGGAACGCGTTTACACGCCTCCCAAATCTTCCTGATAACCGGTAACTATTGCCGACTCAGCAAATTTGAGTAGCTTGCTCCACAGGCCAAATCCTGGGGTCAGATAGAGCCGTTCAGGCGAAACTATATTTCGGATTACATTAGGTCGCAGACCTACTTCGTCTGAACGCCCACAATACGAACTTCCGGCATCTCCATGTTCCAGTTCTCAGGAATCGACTCAAAGATCAGCCGAAAATCGCGTTCATCGCCCGGTTTCAGTGGAGCAGAACCGACAGACTGAGTATCCACATACGGCTGTTTCATTCGGATGAGGGTCAAAGGCATCGTTTCGATATGAGGAGCCGTTCCCTCTCCGTTACCAAACAGGACCTGAACGGTAATGCTGGTCACTGTGGCATCACCGGTGTTTTTGATATGGCCGTCAATGTAAGTCGACTTGCCACCCGAGAGGCTGGTCGATTCGCTCATCGCGAATCCCGAAAGGGGAAGATGCGCTGCATAAGGGGCCAACGGCTGAACGCTGGTTACTTCCGGTCCTTTGGACTTATGGTGCCCGGCTAACACCATACCTACGACCACCAGCAGAACGACTAACGCCGCGATCGCCCATACTACTGCCGGGACGCCGCCGCCGGAAGGTTTATTCCCAAACATTGCGGACTCGTTTCTGCGCTGGGGCTCGGGTGTATTGCCTGTCTGCATGGGGTCGCTCATAAGCGGAGATTTTATACCTCCTCATTACTCTGAAAGGAATCAGAATGAGTCCTGGCAAAGGATTCTTAGCAAAATTTTTATATGCTCGCGGAACAAATGGGTGCATCATCGCGTTAGAAACTGCATCTACTCCTCTATCAGGAGCGCAAAATGAATTGCCCGGATGACAACACGACGCTTTCCGCTCCCGAACCTCCGCCGGGCATGCAGTTGGCTGGAGAGAACCATCTCGAAAATCCATCGCAGCCCGTCCGGACAGATCGTCTTTATCAAATCGCTGCATTAGCGGCGGGCATCATTTTATTGGCAACTGTTCTTTAGTCCTGCGACTACTCTGCAATCAGCTTCTTATAGATATTCTCTGTCTCCTCATCAAAACAACAGAAAATTACTTTTTCCACCCCGCTCGACTCAAGATTCTCCTTAACCGTGCGAACCGCAATTTGGGCCGCGCGTTCGCGGGGGAAATGGTAAACTCCCGTGGAAATAGCCGGAAAGGCAATCGACTTCACATCGTGCTCGCGGGCCAGTTCCATTGAGAGCCGGTGACATCCGGCCAACAAGTCGTCCTCTCCACGTGTACCACCGTTCCAGACCGGCCCTACGGCGTGGAAGACCCACTTTGCCGGAAGCTTGAATCCCGGTGTTGCTTTGGCCGAGCCAGTAGAACAACCGCCCAGCTTCTCACAAGCCTGCAACAACTCCTTGCCCGCTGCACGGTGGATTGCACCATCGACGCCACCACCGCCCAGCAAAGAGGTATTGGCCGCATTCACAATCGCGTCTACCTCAAGACGGGTAATATCTCCGCGCATCACTTCAAGCCGGGGCATCGCTCCTCCTTTGGGAGTTTTTTAAGGACACGGGTTTAT
>DASRSR010000053.1:0-28528 GCA_035656355.1 Edaphobacter sp. | reverse complement strand
AAAATGGTTCAGAGTGAATGATTTTGCAACATTGCAAATTTATTCCGGAAGCCAGGGATCGTAGCTGCCGATGTTCCAAAGATGGCCTTCCAGATCGCGGCAGGTAAAGGCACGGCCCCCATAGTCCATATCTGCAATCTCCATAACAATCTTTGCACCGGCGGCTCTGGCCGATGCATATACAGCATCGGCATCGGGGACAACCAGATAAGGACTCTGTGTCTCGCGCATATCAATCTCGTCCGGCTGAACAATGAGTTTGCCGTATGTGCTTTCGTTCGTTGCAGAACCAAGCATGATCATGCCTCCGCCATAAGTAAGCTGCGCGTGGGCGACGATATTGTCAGGTCCCATGTAAACAGCGTTCTTCTGGAAGCCAAAGGCACGGCAGAGCCAATCGATAGCCGCAAGTGCATCACGGTATCGAAGGCATGGAATCAGGGTGGATTGGGTTTGATTGCTCATAGCAGCAAGGATGCGCGCTTTTACGCCAACGTGTCTTGGAAAAATCGGAAGTAGACGGAATTTAATTGCTGATGCCAACTACCTGGCGGACAAACTGGGGTGCCGCCGCTTCCTGCAGCATAAAGGCTGCAACGTCGGCGCGCGAAACGGTAAAGCCTCCCTTCGGGAGATGGCCTGCAACGATGCGTGCATGTCCCGTCAGCGGGCCATCAGTCAGTCGAGGCGGCCGAACAATTGTCCAGCGCAGATCGGGCTGCATCATCTCTGCTTCGCTGTCGCGGCCATCGGCGGTGACATTGTAAAAGAGGGTGTTTGCCATGACTTTAATCAGGAGACCGCCATCACGGAAGAGAAATGCGCTGGAAACATGGATAAACCTGTCGACCGAGGCAGCGCGAAGTGCTTCCACCAGGGCGCGGCCAAAGTCGCGTCGCTGATGCGTTGGCCGCAGCACCACCGGGCCAAAGGCTGAAAGCACAGCATCGCTGCCTTTGATGGCAGAGGCCATCTGACTGGCATTGAATAGATCGCCGCGAAGAACATGCAGCCGATTGTCTTTACGTGCGATCTTCTCCGGCGAGCGAGCAAAGGCTGTAATGTCATGTCCCTGATCCAGCGCCGAGTCGATGAGCAGACGGCCAATGCCGCCTGTCGCTCCAAGAATGGCAAAATGCATATCGCTAGCTCCGTTTATTTAGGTGTTCATATATTCAATATATAAACATATATCAAATAAAAACTTATACTGTCAAAACGTGACAACAAAGAAAATTTCAAGCCGAAAGAAGTCAATTGCGCAACCAAAGGAGATGCCGGAAAAGCGCATCTATGATTCGCCCGTCCGTCAGCGTCAGGCAGATGAGACGCGCCGGCGCATCGCCTCTGCTGCACGGCACTTGCTCGAAGAAACGGGCTATGCGGGGATGACCATTCCCGCTGTGGCAAAGGTCGCTGGTGTTGCTGTGCCAACGGTTTATGCCATCTTTGGCTCAAAGAAAGGCATTGTTACTGAACTGCTCGATGCGGCACGGTTTGGGGACGCATATCATGCATTGATTGCGCAGGTCACGAAGATAACTGACCCGCTGGAGCGGCTGGCATTTGCCCCGCGGTTTGCGCGCCAGATATACGAGTCGGAGAAGTCCGTGGAAGATCTACTGCGTGGCGCAGGAATGCTTGCGCCGGAGCTCGCTTCAGTCGAGCAGGAACGCGACTGTATGCGTTACGAGGCACAGGGAATGCTGATCGACGGATTACAGCGGGCCAGGTTGCTGCGTCCGGGTCTGGAGCACGATGCAGCGCGGGATATTCTGTGGTCGCTTACCAGTCGCGAGCTCTATCGGATGCTTGTACGCGAGCGCGGCTGGAGCGGCGAGCAATATGAGCAGTGGCTGCGTGCTCTTATTCGGCGTGAACTGACGATCGCCTAAGTGAATTCAATCCAGCGGAATATGGTTGCTCCAGCGGCGCGGTCTGGCGATGTATGCAGTTGGGCTAAGGCCAGAGAAGGCATGAAAGTCATTGCTGAAGTGTGATTGATCGTAATAACCGCAGGCGAGCGCCAGCTCTGCCCATCGAATATCGGCGCCACAATGCATCTGCTGCACTGCCTGTTGGAAGCGCAGAATGCGGCAATAAAGTTTGGGCGAGACGCCGATTTGCTGGCAAAATAGCTGCGAGATATGGCGTGAGCTGAACCCGGTCTGATGATTGACTCTGGTGATGGTCGTTGTGCAGGGATTGCTACATAGTTGATCGAGCACGAACTTTGCAACAGGATTCAGGTGTGGCTTTTGGCTTCGGTGCAATCGTCGTAAAAGCTCATCTTCCAGCAGAGCGAACTTCTGTTTCGGAGTTGCACTTTCCCGCAGTTGATCGCGGAGGAACTCGGCGTCGTTGCCCCAAATATCTTCCAGTGCGGTCTCGCAATTCGCAAAGAGCCGGGCATTCTCTCGAAAGAAGGGCAGGGTTCCGCCTGGCTTAAAGACAATTCCGATCAGTTCGGCCAAATCGATTGCATCGATCTGTTGATGTCGCGAGTAGATGCCGAGCAGAATTGATGCCGGTGAGTGCAGCAGAGGGTCGGCAACATTATTGGCATCGGTGAGGTAATCGCGAGCGAGGCTTATAACGATCTGCGAATTGCCTGTGGGCAGAACGCGTTCATGCCGGTGCGCAGCATCTGGATCGCGAGCATACCAGAGCATCTTGATGAATGGCGCGAGAGCGGGATGAGCGCGGTGTTCCAGGTAAATCATGCATCGACCTCGCTGTTACAGCCATCAGACAAGAGAGAGGGCGGTTCTGCCCTGGGTGCGATTGTAGGACAATAGAAGATAGCAAAGAAACAAGCAGATTTTGTTACGGATAAGTTGGTGAATGAATGGCTGATGAACGCGTTGTAGGAATCGACCTGGGCACGACCAACTCCCTGGTTGCTTTTATGCAGGGAGATACACCTGTCGTTATTCCGGGTGAGGATGGCGAGCGTCTGGTGCCTTCGGTTGTTGCGTGGACAGATGATGGCGTTGCCGTAGGCAATGCTGCGCGCGCCACGCTGCTGGCAGATGCAGCCAGCGCAGTCTATTCGGCCAAGCGGCTGATGGGACGCGATCTGGCCGATGTGCAGGAAGAGCTGAAGCTGTTTCCCTTTAAGCTGGCCGAAGGTTTGAAGCCGGGCGAGGTACTGCGGCTGAATGTTGGCGGTCTGACGCTGACACCGCCAGAGATTTCGGCTTACGTATTGATGCAGTTGAAAAAGAATGCCGAGCGGTTCTTCGGCGCTCCGGTAACGAAGGCTGTCATCACGGTTCCGGCTTACTTCAACGACGCGCAGCGGCAGGCGACCAAAGATGCAGGCCGAATCGCAGGACTCGAAGTGCTGAGGTTGGTGAATGAGCCGACTGCTGCAGCACTTGCCTATGGGCTGAACAAAAATAAAGATGGCCTGATTGCGGTTTACGATTTCGGCGGCGGAACGTTCGACATCTCCATCTTGAAATTGCACGAGGGCATCTTTGAGGTAATTGCAACTGGTGGAGACACGCACCTGGGCGGCGACGATATTGACAATCTGCTGATTGCGATTGCGCTCGACGATATTGCGGGCGATCTTGGTGAGGATGTTCGCTCCAATGGCGAAGCCGTGCAGGAGATTCGCAAGGCGGTCATCGAAGCGAAAATTCGCTTGTCGGATGCCGACTCGGCGAACCTGAATGTTCAGCTTCCCAGCGGTAAACAGTACCAGCGTGAGATTTCACGAAGCCAGTTCGAAGAACTGGCCTCAGGTGTAATTGCGCGGACGGCCGCGCCTTGCAGGCAGGCGCTGAAGGATGCTGGCGTATCCATCGAGCAGATCGACGAAGTCGTGCTCGTCGGCGGCTCGACACGAATTCCTGCAGTGCGACGGCTGGTCGATGAGCTTTTCGGTCTGAGCGCGCGGGGCAAGAAGCCACATACCGAACTGAATCCGGATGAGGTTGTAGCTCTGGGAGCAGCGGTACAGGCGCAGATCCTTGCTGGTGGATCGACCGCGACGGAAGATTTGCTGCTGCTCGATGTAACTCCGCTTTCGCTGGGCATCGAAGCGCTGGGCGGCGTTGTGGCAAAGATTATTCAGCGCAACTCGACGATTCCTGCCAGTGCGACTGAGCACTTCACAACCGGTGTCGATGGGCAGACCAATGTCGCGATTCACGTCGTGCAGGGCGAGCGCGAGCTGGCTAAGGACTGTCGCTCGCTGGCGCGGTTCGACCTGAAAGGCATTCCGCCGATGGTTGCAGGATTGCCGCGCATTGAGGTGAAGTTTCTGATCGACGCTAATGGCATTCTGCACGTCAGCGCGCGCGAGCAGCGCAGCGGCAAAGAGGCCGAGGTTGAGGTGAAGCCGACTTACGGACTCACCGATGAACAGGTCGAGTCGATGATTCTGGCTTCGTTCGATTACGCAGAGCAGGACATTCAGGAGCGACAGGTGATCGAGGCCCGTAACGAAGCTGAGACGATTCTTGCCGCGGTGGAGAAGGGCAAAAAGCACGAAGCCTGGCAAAAGCTGACCGCCGAAGAGATTGAAAAGATCGAGCAGAGCGTCAACGAATTGAAGGCTTCGATGAAGGGCGGCGATTACAAAGTGATTCGCCAGGCGATTGACCGGCTGGACAAGGCAACGCGCCGCTTCGCCGAAGTAATGATGGATAGCGCTGTCTCTGGCGCCATGAAAGGCAAGACGATGAACGCCGCAGGTGAGAGCATAGGAGAAGGCCCAACTGCACCGCATCCTTTTGCCAAGGCACAGGTGCTCGATGCCGTGGACGAGACCGCGCAAATTGAAGGTTCTGTCAACGACGCGGCTACGGCCGGAGAATCTACGGAAGATTGATTATGTCTGAAAACAAAAATAATGATGTTGTGGACCTTTCTAAGCCTGCGGGCGAAGGAATGGTCAGGGTTACGTTTCTGCCGGAAGGTCGCACGGTAGAGTTTCCGTTCGACTCGCTGCCGTATGAAGGTCACGGACAGCCGATGTCGTTTCTGGATGTTGCCGAAAATTACGGCATCTTTCTGGACCACGCCTGCGGCGGAGTCTGCGCATGCACGACCTGTCACCTGTGGGTGAAGGAAGGCGCAGAAGGCCTGAGCGAAGAGGAAGACCTGGAACTGGACCGTATCGAGACAGCGGCTGATGTGCAGTTGAACTCGCGGTTGGGCTGTCAGGCTGTAATTGAAAAGCCGGGAACTTATGTTGTGGAGATTCCCAAGTGGAACCGCAACTACGTGCAGGAGGGCAAGCCTCGGCACGGACCCGGAAGTGAGTAAAACATCGCGACCGAAAGCGTGCCCCAAAAAGGCGCGCTTTAATTCTCTGGAACCAAATGGCGTACAGAGCGTATTTCGGTGAATGAAGCCGCGTCTACTCGTCAAAATCGCATCCTGCCTACTGGTTCTCGCCGCACTCCAACAAACCGCCAGAGCGACGGACCCAGCTCCGCCGTCGAGTGAGCTTTATAAGAAGATCGCCGCACTCGATAAGGAACTCTTCGACGCATTCAATGCCTGCGACACCGCAAAGATGCGTACTCTGCTGGAGCCGGACGTTGAATTCTATCAGGACAATGACTTCACCACATACTCAAGAGACCAGCTTGAACCTTCCTTTCGAGATCGTTGCGGGCCTGAGAATATCTCGAAGCTGCGAAGAGAGATTGTTTCCGGAACCCTGGTCGTGTATGTGTTGAAAGACTATGGCGCGCTCCAGATGGCCCGTCAAAATTTCTTCATTATGGACCACGGCAAAAAAGGCAAGCTTGCTGCATCTCCATACCTGATTCACGTCTGGCGGAACGACCATGGACACTGGGCCATCAGCCGAATTATCAGCTACGGGCACTAGGCGGTCGATTAAATACAGGGATCTCTCCGCTCCGCTGCGAACAATAAAACCGTCCGCGGCTTCGGTCGAGATGACATGGTTAGAACTTCACGCATCGCCTGCCGGCACGGTGACCTATTTACCGAGTAGTACACGGAATCCGTCTGATTACTTACACGATGTCGAAGGAGTCTCTAATGTAGGAATTGCTCTGGCGTTCCGCGCCTCTTAGTTTTTCTGATGCGCCTGACCGCTTCATTTTCGGCCCTTCTGGTGCTTGCAGTTTTGTTGTTTGTTCCTGCCACACTGCCTGCAAAGACCACGCACCACCGCGCGCGTAAAAGCGCGACGTCGCACAGGCAGGTCCACCCCAAGACGACAACGAAGTCTGCACGCACAACCAAGCGCAGCTCTGCGCATACGCGTGCCAAGGCAAAGCCGGTGAGCGCCCACAAGCGCTCATCTCGCCATGTGGCGAAGAGGACGGTTAAGGCAACATCGCATAAGTCTGCATCGCGTCGCCTGACTGCTTCGGCGAAAGAAGCGACGTCCGCGGACTTTGTTGCCGCGGCTAAAGGTGAGCATTCAGAGAAGAGCACAGAGCGCGCCGAAGTCTCATCGCACTCCCGCGCCCGGACGCGGAAGGCCAGTGCAACGCGCAGAAGCCGCTCGGTGGCCAAGCCTGTTCCGGTTGTTGACGTAGTGCGGCCTGCTGCGGAGAGGCCGCAGCTTCAGAGCGTCGCAGATGAGGCCACCAAACCCGAGGTGCTGCCCACGCTCTACAACAAGCGCGGACGCCTGATCGTTCCTCCGCCGCTGCGCGGATCACATGAGATTCTGGTGCACCAGAATGAAGTTGCCGACCGCGAAGGGCTGGATCGCATTCAGAATATGGATGATCTGATGGATATGCGGAGCAAGCGGATTCTGGTTCCGTTGCCGACGAGCTATGCCCTTTCCGTGGATGACCGTTTGCCTTCGGACCGCCGCTACTGCCGTCCATGGACGGCGCAGTTTCTCAAGAACATGGCACGGGCGCACTATGCTCGTTTCCATTCGCCACTGCAGATCAACTCTGCCGTGCGCACGGTGGAGTTCCAGCAGAAGCTGATTCGGGTAAATGGCAACGCCGCCCCGGCTGAAGGCGATACCGCTTCGCCGCACCTGACCGGTCAGGCCATCGACATTGCCAAGCATGGCCTCTCGCGGACGGAGATTGCCTGGATGCGCGGATACCTTCTGCCGCTGATTCAGGAGGGCAAGATCGACGTGGAAGAGGAGTTCCAGCAGGCCTGCTTCCACATCAGCGTCTATAAGAAGTACCTGCCGCCGGCAGATGCTCCGCGACGCGATCTGGCGACACATCGTGGCAGCGAAGCAAGCGCGCTGGCAACCGCAATTCACTAGAAAGCCGAAGGCGCCAACCCTACAAGATTATTGAAAAGGCTTCATTGGTAAGGTTCACTTTCTTGCCGAGGGTCGAACGCAGAAAGCAGATCCTTCGCTGCGCTACGGAATGACAAGGCAAAAAACGAAATGGGGAGCAAAGTGAATACAGGGTCTCTCCACTCACCTTCGGCTCGGTTCGAGATGACGTTTGGTTAGGCTAGGTGGAGTTATACATCGGCCGTCGCAATAAAATAGGGCACACCGAGCGGTTGGGGGAGCGAAGATGAGTCGGGCCTTCAGCCCTCTGGTTTTTAAAATCTCGTTTACCTGGGGCTATCGCCCCAGGCTGGTATGAGCCGCGCCGTTGGCGCTGTTTTAAAAACAAATGCGGGGATCTTCGCGTCGCTCAGGATGACGACAGTTTGGAGTTTGTGTCTTCCCTCTTTGAATCTCAGACGGTTTCGCGTCGGCCGGTGTGCCAGCTTCGGAAGGCTGCATCGAGGATGCGCATGTTTTGGATGCCGTCTTCGCCCGTGGCCGGGAAGTCTTCTTCGCCGCGAAGTGCTCGGGCAAAGCTATCGAGCATTCGGGTGTAGCCGTCGTGATTGTCGAGCGTGACCTTTTCGACCAACTCGCCGCCGCGACGCAGGAAGATGTCGATAGGGCGGTCTATGGTCAAGCCATTTTCGGCGATCAGGACGCCGTCGCTTCCGGCGATTTCTACCAGAGTGCGGTAGGGCGCGCGGGCGCTGACGGTGACATTGGCGTAGATGTTGCCGGTCATCTCCATCTGGAGGGAAGCCACAGCTTCGACTTTGGCGGATGCTTCGTCGCGTCGCGCCAGCGTGCTGACGCTGAGGACGTCCTGACAGAGCACAAAGCGCAGAGCATCGATGCAGTGAACGCCGACATCGCCGATGGGGCCGCCGCAGGCGACAGAGGCGTCCGCGATCCACTTACGAGGGGCGAGATGCGCGGCGTATTCAAACTGAGCATGTGCGAGTTGCGGCTGGCCGATGCGGCCTGCGAGAATCTGGTCACGCATCCATTCGAGACTGCGATTGAAGCGGAAGTTCTGTGCTACGCAGAAGAGCAGGCCAGCGGATTTTGCAGCCTGCGCCATCTCTTCGGCTTCGTCAGCCGTCATGGCCAGCGGCTTTTCGCAGAGCACAGCTTTGCCATGGCCGAGGGCGAGCAGCACATCGTCCTTATGCATCGCGTCGGGCGATGTGATGAAGACGGCATCTATTTCGGGTGAGGCGCAGAGGGCTTCGCGTGTAGGAAAGCAGTGCGGGATTTTATATTCGGCGCAGTCTTTTGCCGCGGCAGCCTGATCGCGACGCCACATGCCGACGAGGCGAGTCTGGCTGCTGTGCTCGAAGGCGGGCAGTAGCCGCCGTACTGCGTGGCGTCCGAAGCCGAGGATTGCGAAGCGGATGGGAGACTGGGACATGGTGGTTAGTATAAATTCTGTGTTTTTGTGAACGCCTGTTTACGCGTTCGGCGAAAACGAAATACAGGGGTCTCTCCACTGCGGCGGCAAAAGCGCCGCCTTCGGTCGAGATGGATGTGGGTTGGGGAGAAGTAAGAAATGCGGGGTTCTTCGCTTCGCTCAGAATGACGAACGTTGAAATGTGGTGTCCCACCCCATCGAGATAAAGCTGCGATGGATGGGCATGTGGCTCTTGTGTGGCTTCCAGACTCCGGGGCTAAAGCCCCATTCTAAGCAAGCTACTTAAGGGCACGGCTAAAGCCGTGCCCTTAACGAAACTAGAGTTTTTCAATAGCCACTGAAACTCGTCTCTTCAAAAGAAGACTTATATCGTTCTAGTGTGCGTCGTTCTTGAAGATCTGTTCGGCGAAGAAGTTCTCGACTTTGGCCTGATCGCGCAGCATCTCGAAGTAGGCGTTCTTGAGCAACTGTGAGCGTCCGTCGTGTAGCTGCTGCCGAATGGCCTGCTGGACGCGCGGATCTTTCAGGTCGCGCTGGCCGGCGGGCTCAATCGAGATGAGCTTATAAATGACGTAGCCGACGGGCTTCTTGTCCTGACCATTGAGCAGGGGAAGGATATCGGTGAACTGGCCGGGCTTGAGTTTCATGATGGCGCTGTAAACCGCGGGATCGGTCTTCATCTGCTCCGCAGTGACAAAGCCCATATCGCCCCCGTTGGGAGCAGTATCGGGATTTTCAGAAAAGTTCATCGCCAGCGCGCCGAAGTCTTCGCCGCTGTCGAGCCGGTTCTTAAGCGCTTGAATCTTCTTGCGAGCCTCGGCGTCATTGGTGGCCTTGCTATTCTGCAGATTTCCGGGCTGTGAGGTGGGGATATCGGTCACGCGAATCTGCGCAAGATGATATTCGGTCTCGATGAGATTGAATTCGGCTTTGTGCTTGTCGTAGTAGCTGCTGACATCGGCATCGGTGACGTTGATCTTGGAGTTGATCTCCTTGTTCAGCAACTTATTGATGGTGAGGGTGCGGCGCAGATCGTGCTTGATGTCATCAAGCGTGCGATTGCTGGCCTTGAGTTTCTCATTGAACTGCTCCTCGGTGTAGGGGGCTTTCATCTCCGCCAGTTTCGCGTCCACCTCTTCGTTGGTGGCGGCGAGGTTCATTTTGGCGGCGCGCTGCTCCACGATTTCTTCGCTGATGAGGGCGTTCAGCACATTCAGCTTCAGAGAATCGGCCTGGTCCTGCGAGAGAGGCTGCTGCTGCTGTTGCGCGCCAATCTGGGCCTCGTATGCCTTGTCCATCTCCGACTGCATGATGGCGTGGCCGTTGACGGTTGCGACTACGTCGGCTTTGTGTCCGTGTTTGCAGCCGGCGACGGGAAGCAGAGCGGCAGCGAGCAGAAGGGCAATGGGGGCAGCTACCTGGCGGTGCGAATGGGCAGGCAACGCTTGGGGATCGTTCGGGAATTTCGTCACGTTATGGAATCTCCTGCGGGGCAGCTATCTGCCGGGCGTAGCTGCCGGCGGGGTTGTTGTGGTCTGTTCCGGTTTGGCCTGAACCGGTGATGCGGGAGCTGGCGGCGGTGTCTGTCCGGCGGCGATCAATGCGTTGTCGATCATTTTATAAACGTACTCGATCGGATATGCACCTGTGAGCCGCTCTCCATTAATAAACAATGCTGGGGTGGAGTCAACTCCAAGGGCATCTCCTTCGGCCATGGAGGCGCGCACGATGCTCTGATCCTGCTTTGCGATGCAGGCGTCAAGCGCCTTCTCATCTACCTTTTGACGCTTGCCTTCGGCGCGGGTCAACTCGTCGAGGGTATCGTTTGCCTTGGCGACGCTGTGCTGGACACCACCGATCTCGGCTGCATGGGCGTGGATGTAGTCCACCAGGTTCCAGTAGCCGGTATGACTTTGTGCGGCCATGCAGTCAACGTCGATTGCGGCACGCATCGCCCAGGCATGAATGCTTAGAGGAAAGTCCTTGTAGACGATGCGGACCTGGTTCTTATAACGGTTCATGAGCGCGGGGAAGAGCGCGGCATTCATCCGGGCACAGTAGGGGCACTCAAGATCATCAAAGCCGACGATCACAACCGGAGCATTTGGCGGGCCGCCGCGCGCTGGCCGTCCAGCGTCGCTGACTATGGATTTGGGGTCCTGACTGATGTCGTACTTGCTGAACTGCGCCAGCGTCTTGCCATCGTTGGAGAGCAGGAAGGTGATGGGCTTGCTGGTGTGCTCGTCGGAGGCAAAGGTGACACTGATAGTGTCGTAACCGGGAATCTCGCTTTTGCTGCGCGGGCCTATTTCGATCTGGTAGTTGGGCGGAATGTTCGAGCGCGAGCGAATCAGCACTTCGACCCGGCGGGCGAGATCGGGTGACAGCTTGCTGCCGACTGCAGGCGCGGGAGTCTCCGCGTGGCAGCCGATGGCCGCTAGGGTAAGAGCAAAAATAAGGGTCCGGATGGGTTTTACAGCAATTAGCACGATTCCTTGATTATCTCACGCAGGCCTTTTAAATCGTGGGTTTGAAGGGCAGGAATACAGGGAGACCAGGGATATACGCGAAGGAGCGCGGATTATTTCAATTTTCAAAAATCCGTGTTGGTCATAAAGAAAATACAGGGATCTCTCCGCTGCGCCTTCGCTTCGCTCAGGCTTCGGTCGAGATGACGTGAGGTGGAGAGTTTATGCGCTCCCCCCATTGCGACGATAAAGCTGCCGCAGTGTCGGCACCATGCGGCTAGATAAAGGAAAAGCGGGTCCTCACGCCCGTCGGGTGGAAGGATGACAAGTTCTGGTAGAGAATCCGTGTTCATCCGTGTAAATCTGTGGTGAGCAGGACGGGGATTCCATCGACGATGGGATATCGGCGATGGCAGCCGCGGCATAGAAGAGCTTCGGGTATGAGATCGAAGCTGTGATGGCAGGCGGGACAGACAAGCAGGCGCAGGTCGGCTGAGGTTAGCGTCTTTGGAGGTAATTTCTGTGCGGAGGCTGGGTGCTTGGGTTCCATTTTGGGATGTCTGTATTTATCTTAGCGGCGCGATACCATGAAGGAGATGAAGAATACTCCTCGAATTTTAGATGGCGTTGCGATTGCGGGGCAGATCAAGGCCGAGGTCGCGGATGAAGTAAAGGTCCTTGCGGGCAAAGGGATTACACCGGGACTGGCAGTGGTTCTGGTAGGCGAGGTACCAGCCTCGCAGATTTACGTCCGCAGTAAGGTGAAGACCTGCGGTGAGCTGGGCATTTATAGCGAGATGCTGACACCACCGGAATCCATAACCACGGAAGAGATGCTGAAGATTGTTGCAGAACTGAATGCGCGCGAGGACATTGACGGCATTCTGATTCAGCTTCCGTTACCAAAGCATGTGGACACCAAGCGTCTGTTGGAAGCGGTATCACCGGACAAGGACGTGGATGGATTTCATCCGGTAAATGCCGGCCGGTTGCAGAGCGGGCAACCAGGACTGGCGCCGTGCACCCCGGCAGGAATTATGGAAGTTCTGAAGCGAAGCGACCTTCCGGTGGCAGGACAGAACGCCGTTGTCGTTGGACGCTCGGATATTGTAGGCAAACCGGCGGCGATGATGTTGTTGAATGCATCGGCGACGGTGACGGTTTGTCATAGCAAGACGCGCGATCTGGCGAAGTTTACCCGTGATGCTGATCTTCTGGTGGCAGCGATTGGTCGGCCTGGGTTTGTGACGGCAGATATGGTGAAGCCGGGGGCAACGCTGATCGATGTGGGTATCAATCGAATTACAGATGCGGCTGAGGTGGAGGGCTTCTTCCCCGGAGATGCAGCGCGAGCGGCGACGTTTGCCAAGCGTGGGTCGGTGGTCGTGGGGGATATTCATCCGGCGGCCTTTGCTATATCGGGAGCGTATACTCCAGTGCCGGGAGGCGTGGGAGCGCTGACCATTGCCATGTTGATGAAGAACACAGTGACGGCGGCGAAGCTGCGTCGCGGATTGGCTACGAAGAAAGGCTGATCATGCTGCGAGTAGGGCTTACTGGCGGGTTGGGCAGCGGTAAGTCAACGGCGGCAAAGTTGTTTGCCGCCCATGGAGCCAGAGTCCTATATGCCGATGAGATTGGGCGACAGTTGATGGAGCCTGGGCAGGTAGTCCATGCGGCAATTCGCGCCCGCTTCGGCGAGGGTGTGCTGCTGGCCGACGGGCGGCTCGACCGCCCGGCATTGGCGCGGCTGGCCTTCCAGGAAGATCGTGCGGAGGAGCTGAACGCGATTGTGCATCCGGCGGTGGTTGCGCGCCAAGCCGAGCTAATGGACGAGATTGGGCGCAGGCATCCGGACGCGGTAGCAATGGTGGAGTCGGCGCTGATCTTTGAGGCAGCGCAGGGTCGCGAAGCGGTTCAGGGCGGATTATTGGACTGGCAGATGCGGTTCGACCGAATGATTCTGGTGACTGCGCCCGAAGAGGTAAAGGTAGCGCGGTTTATCAGTCGATGTATTGACGGTGAAACGACTGCGATGCAACGGGCGGAGCTTGAGGCAGAGGCCCGACGGAGGCTGGCGCGTCAGATCTCCGATGAGCAAAAGCGCAAATTATGTGACTACGTCCTAAGGAACGAAGGCGACGAGGCCAGTTTGCAATGGCAAGTCGACCAGTTATGGCCCATTCTGCGGATTGCGGCGCGATAGAGGGATATATCGCACCGTCATTGCTTTTGTACTTGGCAGGCAGCCTCTGGCTACAATGACAGCACGTGGCCAACTGGCCCTGGCGTAAAGGAAACAGGAGCGAAATGACCAAACTGCGTCCCGTTCTGCTGGTTGTAGTTCTGCTCGGCGGATTTTATTACCTGACGACCCATATAGCGCCGGGCAGCCTTGCGCCATGGGTTCACCAAGTCTTTTCCAGCGGGACAGCCCCATCTGCTGCCGAGCCAGCTACGGTGCGCGGTCCGATGGGGACGCTGAATCTGACCCAGGCCGCTGCTGCTCCCGCGTTCGATACGGAAGAGCAGCAGAACATCGCCGTCTACAAGAAGGCACTCCCTTCCGTGGTGAACGTGACCTCGACCGCGGTGCAATTCGATTTCTTCTATGGACCGGTGCCTCAGCAAGGGCAGGGATCAGGCTTCATTCTGAACAAAGACGGTCTCATTCTGACCAACGCTCATGTGCTGTTGAACAATTCGCAGCGGATTGAGGTGAAACTCTACAACAAGCGCACATATAAGGCGAAGGTACTCACGATAGACAAGAACCACGATCTTGCACTGTTGAAGATCGACAACGCACCGAACCTGACCCCAGCGGTGCTCGCTTCGTCAGATGGTCTGGTGGTTGGACAGCGGGTCTACGCTATCGGCAATCCGTTTGGCCTGCAGGGGACGATGACGCGCGGTATTATCTCCGCCATCCGGTCCATTCGCGGGCCGGAACAGAACCCTATCGAGGATGCGATTCAGACCGATGCGGCGGTAAATCCGGGCAATTCGGGCGGCCCCTTGTTGAACTCGCGGGGCGAGGTGATTGGAATTACAACCCTGATCGCCACCAGCAGCGGCGTTGACCAGAGCTCGGGCGTGGGATTTGCGATTCCCATCAATACAGCCAAAGCGGTACTGAGCGACTTTGAGAAATATGGCTATGTGCGGCGGCCTTCGCTCGACATTGTGACACTGCCGATTGGTCCCGATATCGCAGGGCAGATCGGTCTTCCGGCGGATTACGGTGTTCTGATTATGCGAGTGCTGCCAGGTGGAGCAGCGGACCGCGCCGGTCTGCGTGGAGGCAACCAGCGAGCATATATGGGAAATATTCCGGTAATGCTGGGTGGCGACCTGATTGTTGGAATGGATGGACAGGAGATCACGAATGCGCAGGACCTTTCGGCGGCGATGAACTCGCACCGTGCCGGCGATGTGGTAACGCTTACGATCTATCGGGGGCAGAAGCGGATGAACGTGAAGGTGACGCTCAGCGACGCGAGAGACCAGCAGGGGCAACTCGGAGAGCGGACGTAGATAAGTGATAGTTTCGCGGCGGCTTACTTGGTACGGCGAATATAACGCCGGTCGACGATGGTGTACTCTCCGCTAAGCACTCGGGCGATGGCCTCAGGGTAAGTGGTGTGCTCCTGCTGGAGAATGCGGGCGGAGAGAGTTTCCGCAGTGTCGTCGTCTTTGATGGGGACAGACTTCTGCAGAATGATTACCCCGTGATCGACCGCTTCGTCGACGAAGTGAACAGTGCATCCTGCGAGTTTGGTTCCGTAGTCGAGCGCCTGCTGCTGGGCGTCAAGGCCGGGAAATGCAGGCAGTAGCGATGGGTGGATGTTGAGAATGCGATTTGGGAAGGCGTGCACAAACTCTGGTGAAAGCAGGCGCATATAGCCGGCGAGGCAGACGAGATCGACACGGTGCTGGTGCAGGCGCGCGATCATCTCGGCGTCGTGGTCGGCGCGTTTGCGCTGCGCCGAGGGAATGCAGAAGGCAGGAATCTTTAGTTCACGCGCAGCCTCAAGCCCGGGAGCATCTTCGCGGTTAGAGAGCACAACGGCAATCTTTGCGCCAAGCAGGCGCTGTTCGCGAATAGCTTTGGCGATCGCGAGGAAATTGGACCCCCGTCCGGACAGCAAGATTCCAAGCCGCTTCACGTTATGTCCCTTCTCTGGATGTTTTCACGGCACCTTCTTATGGTTCAGATGCTTCCGGCAGGAGCGAGCGCTGCATTAAAACGTCAGTTGTAGCTGACCTTGCGTTCACCGCGAACGACTCGGCCGATAATCATATGGCGTTCGTTAGCACGGTTGAGAACTGCCTTTGCCTTCTTGATCTTTTCTGCGGGGATAACCGCGATGAGGCCGATGCCCATATTGAAGGTACGAAGCATCTCATCCTGTGCGACGTTACCGAGCGACTGCAGATGCTCAAACAGCGGCGGCACCTGCCATGAAGCGAGATCGACCACCGCGCCCATGCCCTTGGGGAGAATACGTGGCAGGTTCTCAGTAATTCCACCACCGGTGATGTGGGCCATGCCGCTGACGACCTCGGCTGCAGTGAGCTTTTTGATGATGGCGAGATAGCTGCGATGAGTGCGCATGAGGGCCGCACCGGCCTTATCTTTCAACTCGTTGACGTAGTGGTCGGGGTTGTACTTCGCCACGTCGAAGAGCAGCTTGCGTGCCAGGGAGTAGCCATTGGTATGGAGGCCATTTGAGGGTAGCCCGAGTAGAACATCGCCTACCTGAATGTGCTCGCCGGTGATAATCTTGTCCCGATTAACCGCTCCGATGATGGTTCCAGCCAGATCGTATTCGCCGTCTGCATAGAAGCCGGGCATCTGGGCGGTCTCGCCACCGATCAGAGCGCAACCGTTGGCTCGGCAGGCCTCGCTGATGCCCTGAACTACCGTTTCAATGATGGTGTTATCGAGCTTGCCGGTGGCGAGGTAATCCAGAAAAAAGAGAGGGCTCGCACCCTGCACAGCAATGTCGTTGACACAGTGGTTGACTAAGTCCTGACCGACGGTATGGTGAATGCCAAGCTCGAAGGCGACTTTGAGCTTGGTGCCAACGCCGTCTGCGCTGGAGACGAGAACAGGGTTGGGAAACTTCTCGAGATCAAGGCTGAAGAGGCCGCCAAAGCCGCCGATTTCGCTAAGCACATTGCGATTAAAGGTCTTGCGCGCCAGCATTTTAATGCGCTGCTTGCTGCGCTCGGCGCTGCTAATGTCCACGCCGGCATCGGCGTAGCTGATGCTGCTCTTCGCCGAAGAGATACGTTTTCTGACGGGCGTCTTGGAGGACTTTGGCGCTGCATCGTCCGTTTGATTAATAGCTGGCGTGGGGAAAGTCTCGTCCGGCAAAGTCATGCTCCAGGAATTTGGTTACTTATTTGAAAGAGAATTAAAGTCTAGCAGGATAGAGGCCATTGGCTCGGGAGTCTGTGATTGAAGATATGGGGCCAGAAGCGCCTGTGGGCGGCTTTTATACTGGAGTAGATGTCTCCTGCTCAGAATTTCTCTCATAATCGCTCGCGTCAGTTACAAAAGCGGGCCGAATCCCTGATTCCTGGCGGGGTGGATTCTCCGGTACGAGCGTTCCGTGCTGTCGGAGGCGATCCCCCGTTTGTAACTCATGCCAAAGGGGCTTACCTGTTCGACGAGGACGGCAACCGCTATGTGGATTTCTTCGGCTCGTGGGGGCCGATGATCCTGGGCCATGCATTTCCTCCAGTGGTAGAGGCGATCCAGCAAGCGGCGGCACGGGGAGCCAGCTTTGGAGCATCGACGGCGGCAGAGGCTGATCTGGCGGAGCTGGTGACTCAGTGTTTTCCATCGATTGAGCGGCTAAGGTTCGTCAATTCCGGCACGGAGGCCTGTATGACGGCCATCCGGCTGGCCCGAGGATTTACCGGACGCAACTTCATCATCAAGTTTGAGGGCTGCTATCACGGCCACTCCGATGCCATGCTGGTGAAAGCCGGGTCGGGAGTGGCAACATTGGGCATTCCCGGGTCTGCCGGAGTCCCTGCCGAGACGGTGCAGCATACGCTGGCGTTGCCGTTCAACAATTTGGCGGCGGTACGGGCAGCGTTTGAAGCAAGACCGAAGGAGATTGCCTGCGTCATCGTTGAGCCGGTCGTGGGCAATGCCGGGACGATTCCGCCGGCAGAGGGGTACCTTGAGGGTCTGCGAGTGCTGACGAAGGAGTTTGGCGCGTTGCTGATTCTTGACGAAGTAATGACTGGGTTTCGGTTGTCCCTTGGCGGGGCGCAGCAGCTCTATAGGATTACGCCCGACCTTACAACGCTGGGCAAGATTGTAGGCGGCGGGTTGCCGTGTGCTGCATTTGGCGGCAGGGCCGACGTGATGGAATATCTTGCGCCGTTGGGTCCGGTGTACCAGGCCGGAACGCTGAGCGGGAATCCGCTTGCGATGGCTGCCGGAATTGCTACGTTACAGGAGCTGATTGCAAAGAGAGATACGGTCTATCCGGCACTGGAGAAGACCACTGCGGTCATTGCCGACGGTGTTGCCGAACTGGGGCAGTCTGCAGGCGTTCCGCTGACCGTGAACCGTGTAGGCTCGATGTTTACCTGGTTCTTTACGCCGGATGCGGTGACAGACTTTGCCAGCGCATCGGCATCGGACACAGCGGCTTTCGGTCGATTCCATCGGGCGATGCTGGACGCTGGTATCTGGCTGCCGCCCAGCCAGTTTGAGGCAGCATTTGTGAGCTCGGCCCATGGCCAGGCAGAGGTTGAAAAGACCCTTGAGGCAGCGAAAGAGGCGCTGAAGGCGTAATCAGATCCAGCGGTCCGGAGTTACGAATTTCATACCGGTAGGCTTATAGCGTTGAAGCAAGCGGTCCGTTGCTTCAACGGTGTTGAGCCGTGGCTGGCCTATGCCGAGGTGTCCGCCGTCATGCAGCAGCAGATTGGAGGAACGGGGCTTTCGCTGGTTCTGTTCGATGCCACGGATAGCGTTGGAAAGAATCTTATCGGCAGGGATTGGATTCCAGTCAAACGCGGTGATGTTCCACTGGACTGCGGTAAGGCCGAGCTCGCGGGCGATTCGCAGAACTATCGGGCGGCGCGCACCATGAGGAGCACGGAAGAAGGGTACCGGCGCGCCCAATGTATCCTCCAGCACGGCATTGCAACCTGCCAGTTCCTGCCGAATGCGAGCTGAAGATTGCCATGCAAGCCAGGGGTGGGTCATGGTGTGGTTCCCGATGAGATGACTGGCAGCAGCAATGGCACGGGTGAGCGCGGGTCGCTGGCGAACGAAATCGCCAATAAGGAAGAAAGTTGCACGGACTTGATGGCGAGCAAGGACTTCGAGCAGACGCTCGGTTGCGGCATCGTTGGGGCCATCATCATAGGTCAGGGCAATCTCGTTAGGATCAACCCCAGCGACGAGAACGCGGCCAAAGAGCTGCGATTGCGGCCAGAGAGCGGCATAAGCTGCGCCCCCTGTGGCAGCGGCAGCAGCAAAGACAGCGGCGGCAGTGATCTGGAGCGAGGTCATCGGGGTATCTAAAGATTATTGTCTTTGACCGTAAATTGCATGTGCACCCGTGGCGAATGTGGTTCTAAGGCCCAATCCACAGCGCAGCAGTTACGGATTTGCTGGAGACTGGAAGAGGAAACAGACAACAGCATGAAGAAAAAACGACGCATCGGTATCCTTTTTGGCGGGCGTTCCGGCGAACATGAGGTCTCGCTGCGCTCCGCCGCCTCGGTTCTGAACGCAATCGACAAAAAGAAGTACGAGATTTGTCCGATTGGAATTACGAAAGAAGGACATTGGCTGAGTGCAGGCGAGGCGCAGGCGTTACTTACCGGTGAAGCGGGTAAATCCGGACCTGTGCAACTGAGTGCCAGCACTGATCTGGTCGAGCAGAGTGGAGCGTTGACGCAGGCGCTCGACGTTATCTTTCCTGTATTGCATGGAACGTTTGGAGAGGACGGCACGATCCAGGGGCTGCTGGAGCTGGCGGACATGGCTTATGTTGGGTCCGGGGTCCTGGGTTCTGCCGCGGCCATGGACAAAGACACGATGAAGCGGCTCTTCCGTGCCGCTGATCTGCCGCAGACACCATATCTGACGATAACTCGCAGCGAGTGGAAGGCCGACTCGAAACGCTGCATTCGGCAGATTGAAAAGGTGCTGGAGTATCCGCTGTTTGTAAAGCCGGCGAACCTCGGTTCGAGTGTCGGCATTTCGAAGGTGCACAATCGCGGCGAGCTTCCCGCTGCGATGGACCTGGCCGCGAGCTTCGACCGTAAACTGGTCATCGAGCAGGGTGTCGGCGGTCCTGGAGTCAAACCTCGTGAGCTGGAAGTGGCTGTACTTGGAAACGATAATCCCGAAGCAAGTGTCGTAGGCGAGATCGTTCCCAACAAAGAGTTTTATGACTACGAGTCGAAGTATGCCGATTCGCCGGAGGACCCAAGCATTCCGATTATCCCGGCTAAACTGACCGCGGCCGAGTCGAAGCAGATTCGTGAGATGGCGATTGCCGCATTCAGGGCATGTGATTGCGCAGGGCTTGCCCGCGTCGACTTTTTGATGGAGCCGGCGCGCAAGGGAAAGAAAGCCCGCATTTATCTGAACGAGATCAATACCATGCCCGGATTTACCAGCATCAGCATGTACCCCAAGCTATGGGAGGCCAGCGGCCTGCCGTACAAGCAGCTTATTGATCGGCTGATTGAACTGGCCGTTGAGCGGCATGAAGAGCGGAAGCAGACCAGATTCAGCCGTTAATTAAATAACCCGCGTGTGCTTGTAGCCTTCGGCAGTAAGCGCGTCGAGCAATTCGGCAACCTGCTGTGGTCCCCGAGTCTCCATGGTAATGTCGATTACTGTGTCGCCCAGGTTGACGCCATAGTAAGAGCGGTTATACAGCGTATTCACGATATTGACGCGATGATGTGCAATCAGCTTGGTCAGCTCCGACAAGGCCCCTGGCTTGTCGAGCAGGTGAATGCGCAACATAATCATACGGCCGTCCTGCACGAGACCGCGTTCGATAATGCGCGAAAGCAGAGTAACGTCGATATTGCCGCCGCTGATGACGACTGCCGTGTGCTCGGAGCGAAGCGATGTCTTTTTCTGTATCAATGCCGCCAGCGCAGTTGCGCCAGCGCCTTCTGCCAGGGTTTTCTCACGTTCGAGCAGCACAAGAATGGCCGACGCGATCTCATCCTCATCGACTGTTACGACCTCATCGACATACTTCTCAACGACGGGGAAGGTAACGTCCCCGGCACGCCGCACCGCAATACCATCGGCGATGGTGGTTGCCGGATCAACGATGACGGGATGATGCTGCCGCACGGCAGCAGCCATCGATGGCAGACGTGAAGCTTGGACACCAACGACACGGACACCAGGGCGAGACTCCTTGACCGCGCAGGCGATGCCACCGATCAGTCCGCCGCCACCGATAGGCACGACGACAGCCTCCAGGTTGGGAACCTGTTCCAGCAGCTCCAGTCCAATGGTTCCCTGCCCAGCGATGACAGCGGGATCATCGAAAGGGTGAATAAAGGTCATTCCCTCGGCTGTGCATAGGCGAATCGCTTCGGTATAAGCCTCATCGTAGTTGGCGCCGTGCAGCACCACTTCCGCGCCAAAGTTGCGCGTCGCCGTGACCTTGACCAGCGGGGTTGCCAAAGGCATGACGATAACGCTGCGGATGCCGCGTTTGGTGGCGTGATAGGCCACACCCTGGGCGTGATTTCCTGCGCTTGCGGCGACGACTCCCCCGGCGGCCTGCTCCGGCGTCAACGTAGCGATTCGGTTGAGCGCGCCACGCTCTTTGAATGCACCTGTCATCTGCAGGTTTTCGAGTTTGAGATAGATCTGCTGGCCAGTCAGCGCAGAGAGCATCTGCGAATGAGGGCAGGGCGAATAGTAGACCGAACCACGCAGCCGTTCGCGGGCAGCCTGCACATCGGCGAGACTTAGAGTATCGATTGCTTTGCTCACGTTATCTCGATGTTACTTGAAGCGTGATTACCGTCGCGAACGAAACCGGTTCGCCAGAGCAAATTCCTCGCGCAATTCGGGTGTCCGGAGGTTTTCGCGGACATGGGCGAGCCGCTGCTCCAACGCCGATAAGGTATCGGCGATAGGACCGGTGTTGGTCATAGCGACATCGCGCCACATGCTGTAAGGGCTGGCGCCGAGGCGGGTCGTTTCGCGTAAGGCGCGAGCGCCAATGGCTCCGATCTCCGGAGCATCGCCGAACCTGTCTTCAAGCAGAGCAGACAATGCGGTGGAGAGCATCTGCGGAAGGTGACTGACCCAGGCGCACAACTCGTCGTGCCGGGCGGCATCCATATCCAATGAGCGGGCGCCGAAGAAGCCTACCCAGTCGCGCCACTCTTTTTCGATGGCCGTGGGTTCAGCGGTTATTGGGGTAAACAGCCACATCGCGTTCTGAAAGAGAGCGGCTTCCGCAAGCATCGCACCGCCGGACTCTTTACCCGCCATGGGGTGGCCAGGCAGAAACTCCGCTGACTCCTGCCTGGAGAAGAGCGTTTTGCCCAGTTCGGCGATTTCCAGTTTGGTGCTGCCGACATCGGTGATCAACTGCCCTGTGCTAACGACGGGAACGAGCATTTGCATCCAGTCCTTGATTGCAAGAACTGGAATCGCAAGCACGATGACATCGGCAAAGCGGGCAATGTGCAGCGTTGCTTCAACGCTTTGGGCGGCGCTGTCGATTGCTCCCATTTGTACTGCTGCCGCCCGCTCCAGAGAGCTTGCGTCCCATCCGTCGATGCGGCCCAGAAATCCGGCGGACCGCAGGGCAAGGCCGACCGATGCGCCGATCAGGCCTGTACCAACGATGAGAACGCGCTCCATGATGCGGGCGGACATTGCTATGCGACCTTTCGGCCAACGACAGGAGCAAGTTGACGCAACTGGGCTACGAGCTTCTCCAGTTGTTCCGGATACATGCTCTGCGCGCCATCGCTCATCGCTTTATCCGGATTGGGGTGCATCTCCATCAGCAGACCGTCGGCTCCAGCAGACACGGCAGCCAGCGCCATGGGGGGAACGAGGTCGCGGATACCGACGCCGTGCGAAGGATCGCCAAGAACGGGAAGATGCGTCAGCTTTTTGAGGACCGGGATTGCGGAGATGTCCATTGTGTTGCGGGTCGCGGTCTCATAGGTGCGGATGCCACGCTCGCAAAGCATAAGGTCGTAGTTTCCGCCGGAGAGGATGTACTCGGCGCTGAGCAGGACCTCTTCGATGGTCGCGGCGATGCCGCGCTTCAGCAGCACTGGCTTACGCACATGGCCGAGTTCGCGCAGCAGGTTGAAGTTCTGCATGTTGCGCGCTCCGACCTGGAAGCAGTCAATGTAGGGGAGCATGGGTTCAATCTGGGAGATCTCCATGACCTCGGTGATGACGAGGAGTCCGGTTTCGTCGCCGACTTCGCGCAGCAGCTTCAGACCTTCGATGCCCATGCCCTGGAAGCTGTACGGCGAGCTGCGTGGCTTATACGCGCCACCGCGCAGAAACTTAGCGCCTGCTGCGGCGACTTGTTTTGCGCTCTGCAAAATCTGCTCGCGCGATTCAACCGAGCAGGGACCAGCCATGACGACGACTTCGTCGCCGCCAACGACTACGCCATTGGGGAACTTGACCTTTGTGCCTTCGGGACGGAAGTTCCGCCCTGCCAGCTTGTAAGGCGACGAGATGCGGTAGGCATCGTGTACGCCGGGAAGGACCTTGAACTCAGCGACGTCAAAGTGCTCGGGCGTTCCCACGCCGGCCAGAATCGTCTGGGCTGCGCCTGTGGTGCGGTGAACGTTGAATCCGAGCTCAACCATCCGCTCGATCACGCGTTGTATATGTTCTTCGGTTGCCTGGTCCTGCATTGCTACGATCATGGTTTTCGTTTCGCTTTCTGAAATGGAACGGAATAAGTGACAAACTACAAAACCTGTCTAATGCTTCTGAAGAGCACGCATCACATCGATGACACGCTCATAGATATCGACCACCTCGGTATTGGAGAGGGGACCGGGATTCGAGCGGCGCACATGCTCAAAGACATCCTTTTCGCGCTGTGGTTCATACACCGGAGTACCGGCCTTCTGTTTAAGCTGGCCAATGGCACGTGCAGCTTCAGCCCGTTGGTTGAGAAGTCGAACGATCTGCTCATCGAGCTCATCAATCTTTTTGCGCCAGTCAGAGATCTCCATCGAATGTCCTCGTGATGCAGCGAAGCACTATGTGCTTGCTGCTGGGGATTTGGGTACGACCCATGATAAATGGGCGAAATGGGGGCTTTAGAGGCCCGGGTTGTGTTTTGGAGCGCGGCGTTCATGCGCGCAGCTCCGCTACAAATTTTCCAACTGCCGATGCAGCTTGTTCCGGAGCTGTCTTTTCGATCAACTGCACAATCGCGCTGCCGATGACTGCGGCATCGGCAAACTCTGCAACAGCCTTGACGTGCTCGGCATTCGATATGCCAAAGCCGACGGCAATGGGAAGGGGGGTGAACTTGCGCAGCCGGGTGACGAGATCGGCTGCATCGCCTGCTATCTTCTGTTGCGTGCCCGTGATGCCAACGCGCGAAATGGCATAGACGAAACCCTGCGAAGCTGCGGCAATCGCCTTGAGCCGAGCGTCAGGGCTGGTGGGCGCGGCCAGAAATACAGGCGCCAGTTTGTGTTCATGCATTGCGTCCAGATACTCGGCTGCCTCTTCGACGATCATGTCGGTCAGCAGCACGCCGTCAGCGCCAGACTCGGCGGCGCGGGCGCCGAAGGTCTTCATGCCCATGCGGATAACCGGATTGAGATAGGAGAACAGCACCAGTCCTGCGGTGGGACGAGCTGCGCGCAATTCCTTGGCCAGCGCGAGAACGTCGGAGAGTGTGGTGCCGCGGGCTACGGCACGCTCGCTTGCGCGCTGGATCACTGGGCCGTCGGCCAGCGGATCGCTGAAGGGAACGCCGAGCTCGATGACGTCTGCTCCGTTGTCGATCGCTGCCAGCGCGATGTCGCGTGTAGTGGCAAGGTCAGGATCTCCGGCGGTCAAATAGGCGACAATTCCGGGCTTCTTTCTAAACTCGATCGGCATTCGCGCCTGCTCCCTTCAAATCCAGCTCCTTCGAGAGAATTCCCATATCTTTATCGCCGCGTCCGGAGAGGTTTACCATCAGAACGTCCGTCTTCGCCATCGTGGGGGCAAGGCGGATAGCCTCAGCTACGGCATGAGCACTTTCAAGCGCAGGAAGAATGCCTTCGGTGCGGGCCAGAGTGACGGTAGCTTTCAGCGCGGCGTCGTCGGTGCAGGCTACATACTTCGCTCGGCCGGTATCGTGCAGCATAGCGTGTTCGGGGCCGACGCTGGCGTAATCCAGGCCGGCGCTCACGCTGTGAGTAAGGGCAATCTGCCCTGCGTCGTCCTGCAGTACATAGCTGTATGTGCCTTGCAGAACACCGGGAACGCCGCCGCCATCTTTCTGGAAACGTGCCGCGTGTTCTCCAAGCTTCGGGCCGCGGCCACCGGCTTCGACACCGATCAGTTGCACATCTTTATCCGGAAGAAATTCGTAGAATGCGCCGATGGCGTTGGAGCCGCCGCCTACACAAGCAATAATTGCAGTCGGCAGTTTGTCTTCCTGCTCCAGTATCTGTGCGCGTGCTTCGCGGCTGATGACGCGATGGAAGTCACGCACCATTGTGGGGTAGGGGTGAGCTCCCAGGGCGCTACCGAGAATGTAGTACGTCGTGCGGACGTTCGTAACCCAGTCGCGCATGGCCTCAGAGATTGCGTCCTTCAGGGTGGCAGAACCGGCAGACACTCCCCGAACTTCAGCACCCAGCAGGCGCATACGGTAGACGTTCAGCTCCTGCCGTCGCATGTCTTCTTCGCCCATGTAGATGACGCATTCCATACCCAGTAGAGCGCAGACGGTAGCAGTGGCAACGCCGTGCTGCCCGGCGCCGGTCTCGGCGATGATGCGGTGTTTGCCCATACGCCGCGCCAGCAGGCCCTGGCCCAGCGCATTGTTAATCTTGTGTGCGCCCGTGTGCAGCAGGTCTTCGCGTTTGAGATAGATCTTTGCGCCACCCAGATGCTCGGTGAGCCGTTTTGCAAAATAGAGCGGAGTAGGGCGGCCGCAGTAGTTGTGCAGCAGATCGCTCAGCTCTGCCTGAAACTGAGCATCGCCCTTTGCCTGCTCGTAAGCGGCCTCCAGCTCTTCAAGCGCGGCCATCAGCGTTTCGGGAACGTAGCGGCCGCCATAGACTCCAAACCTGCCTGCGATTGCTGCTCCGGGTGAATTTGCTGCCGTACTGGCACTCATGGTCTCTCCTGCTGCAAACAAACAAAAGCCGCGACTTTTAGGGTCGCGGCGCGTGTGGATGTCGAATCAACTGAAACTCAGCAATCTCTCAGATGAACCTACTCCGCCGTCGCCGCTACCGGATACCAGTAGCGGAAAGTAAACCAAAATCGGCTGGAGAAAGAGGTCATCTTGCATTTCAAGATACATTGTCTCCCCTCTCCTCCGCAACTTCTATCGAAATTAAGTATGGATTCTCACCAAGCTGGATCTGCCTGAGCAGCTATTTAAAAACTGTAAAGACGTCATCAACCAACTCATAAAGCACATCATCTCGACCGAAGCCGCGCAGCGGCGTAGCGGAGAGACTCCCTGTATTTCATGTTTGCCTTGGTGCGTCTATTCGGATCACGTAGTTCTATGACAGGTACTGAGAGGTGACATCACTTCGGGAATTGCGAAAGAATATAAATGCCGCTGAGTTCCTTCATATATGCCCGATCAAGGTTCAACTGGCATTCCGCAGACATTGGCCCCTTGATAGTCCCATCCGCAAACCTCGTCCACGGCAGCGCACAAACATTCTTCCGGTAGGCCCTCCAAGCTGTATCGGTCTGGTTGAGTTCAGCCAGTTCCTCAGGCGAACCGGACAGTCCCCGCAAATCCTCCACAAATGCATTGAGGTGCAGCTCGACAAATGCTAGTTCCTTGGTCATGCATTGCAAGTACGGAGCCGTGGCATAATTCGCTGCGCATGGATTGTCCGAGTGAGCGAACACCGAAGTGTACTCGCGGTTCGCAGCTGCCCCATGCGCTATCTCAGCCGACTGGCCCACCGCTGTCAAGGAACACGCCGTGACCGCTGCCAACACTGCCATGATCAATCCCGATCTCATGCAGCCCATGCTCTCAGACCCCATATTGGGCGGCAAGTAAAAAAGATGAGATCAAAGAAGTGAACTTACTTCCTTAGCCTCCCGCATACACCCCGAGTCAGCTAAAGTGAATGAATCAGTTCGCCGCCAGGAAAGGTTTTTCACTAATGAGCAGATTCACCCGCCGCAGATTTCTCGGAACCACCTCCGCCGTCCTTGGCGGTCTGCCTCTCTCCAAGCGACTGAGCTTTGCCGCTGCCCCTAATAAGCCAGCCTCTTTCGCAGCGGGCGATCTGATGCTCTGGTATGAGAAGCCCTCCGAGCAGTGGGTCGATGCTCTGCCAATCGGCAATGGGCGTCTTGGAGCAATGGTCTACGGTGGCGGCGAAGATGGAGAGATAGGCAAGGAACTTCTTCAGTTCAACGAGGACACTCTATGGTCTGGTCAGCCGCGCGACGGCAACAATCTCGACGCGAAGAACCATCTTGCAGCCATTCGCAGCGCTGTGCTCGAAAAAAAGGACTATCACCTGGCGGATGAGATATGCAAAAAGATGCAGGGGCTTTTTGCGGAGGCCTATCAGCCGCTCGGCAATCTAAGGATCGACTTTGCGCACAGCGGAACGGCTGCGAACTATCGACGGCAGCTCGATCTCGATACTGCCTGCGCGACGACGGCGTATGACGTTAATGGTGTCCGTTTCATGCGCGAGGCTTTTGTCTCTGCTCCGGACCAGGTGCTGGTATTTCGGGTTACTGCAAGCAAACCGCGTCAACTGAGCGGGACCATCTCACTCGATGGGCCGCTGCAGAAGGCAGTCACAGCATTGCCTGGCGACCGTCTGCTGTTGACTGGTAAAGCCGCAGCGCACATTGCGGGCGCGGGACATCCCGGCAGCGAAGAGCCGGTAAGGCTGTCGGATGAACCGGGTGCGGGCATGTACTTTGCTTCGGTACTGCAGGTACGTGCCACGGGAGGAAATGTATCCGTCGAAGGCGCAAAGATTGAAGTAGCGAATGCAACTTCGCTGACAATTTTGCTGACTGCGGCGACTGGGTATCGCGGTTACCAATTCAAACCCGATACGCCTCAGGCGGAGGTTACAGCTTCCGCAACGCGTCTATTGGATGCGGTTGCGACGAAGTCGTTTGCCGTTTTGCGCTCGCGTCATACAGAGGACTACCAGAAGCTGTTTCGGCGAGTTTCGCTCAATCTCGGTCAGCCGCGCAACACGGAATCGACAGACAAGCGATTGAAGAATTTTGCGGCATCACCTGATCCGTCGCTGCTTGCACTCTACTTCCAGTACGGTCGGTATCTGCTCATCAGCAGTTCGCGCCCCGGAACTCAGCCAGCAAACTTGCAGGGAATCTGGAATTACCAGGTAACGCCGCCCTGGAGTTCGAACTGGACCGCCAATATCAACATCGAGATGAATTACTGGCCGGCGGAAACCTGCAACCTGAGCGAGTGCGCAGGACCTCTATTTGATCTGATTGACGGATTGAGCAAGACAGGTGCGCGCGCTGCGAAGGAGACCTACGGACTTCCCGGATGGGTTACACATCACAATATCGATCTGTGGCGCGCTGCAAACCCGGTGGGTGAGGGCGTCGGCAAGCCCACCTGGGCCAACTGGGGTATGAGCGGGCCGTGGCTCTGTGCGCATCTTTACGAGCACTATCTGTTTACGCGGAATCGCGAGTTCCTGCGTAACCGTGCCTATCCATTGATGAAAGGTTCGGCGGAGTTCTGTCTGGCGTGGTTGATTGAAGATGGCAAGGGACACCTTACGACGTGCCCATCAGAATCTACCGAGAACAACTTTATGGCTCCCGATGGCAAGCCGGCCATGACCAGCGCAGGATGCACGATGGATATGGCGCTCATCCGCGAGCTTTTTGCCAACTGCATCGCCGCGTCGAAGGAGCTGGGCGTGGATGCAGAGTTCGCGGCAAAGCTGGATGCAGCAAGCAAACGGCTTGTCCCTTACCAGATTGGCCGCTATGGCCAGTTGCAGGAGTGGTCGATCGATTTTGTGGAAGCCACACCCGGGCAACGGCATATGTCGCAGCTCTATCCGCTCTATCCCGGCAGTCAGATTACGCCGCGGCGTACGCCGGAACTTGCAAAGGCAGCGCGTATTTCGCTCGAACGCCGATTG
>DASRSR010000052.1:0-12086 GCA_035656355.1 Edaphobacter sp. | reverse complement strand
GACCGACTTCCTGCTTCGCCTCTGGTGCGAGTGGAAGGGAAGTCTCGGATTATCCTTGTTCCAGCAGGCGCAAAGAATCTGATGCGGGATGACGCACTTCGCCGCTGGCCGATTGAGAACTACGTCTCTCTGGCATCCTATTTAATCGAGCGCGGCTTTGAAGTAATTCTGGCCGGCGGACCCGGAGACACATGGGCTGTTGCCTCATTTGCCGAACTTGCTGTTACAAATTTGACAGGCCAGCTAACTCTGCCGGAGATGTTGTCACTGCTGGACAGCAGCGATGTGGTTGTTACGCACGATACGGGTCCATTGCACATGGCCGGAATTACGAATGCCGGTATTGTCAGCATCTTTGGTCCTACAAATCCACGGGGAAGACTGCCGCAACGCGCCAACACAGTCGCTTTGTGGGGAGGAGAAGGTTTTGCCTGCCGTCCTTGTTACGACGGTCGCGACTATGCTCCGTGTCTGCATAATGGGTGTATGCACCAGGTTACGGTCGAGATGGTAATTGACCAGATTGAAGCAGTCATGAAGCAGAGACGCGAAGCGATGCCAGCGCCGCCGAGGATTGTGGTTCCTGTCAGCACGATAAAGGTTGGTTTATGAAACGAGCATTGTTTCTGGACCGGGATGGTGTCATCAACCACGAAGTTGGCTATCTTCACCGTGCCGAGGACGTTCGCTTTGTCGATGGTATCTTTTCCCTTTGCCAGACAGCGGCTCGTCTTGGCTATCGTCTGATCGTGGTGACCAACCAAGCGGGCATTGCGCGCGGCTACTACACAGAAGCCGATTTTGGTGCGCTGATGACATGGATGCGAGCTGAGCTTCTGGCAAAGGGCGTTACGATTGATGCGGTGTATCACTGCCCGTATCATCCCGAGCACGGCGTTGGTAAATACAAGCGCGAGCACGAAGATCGCAAGCCAGGAACCGGAATGTTGCGCCGTGGCGCGCGCGAGTTCGGTATTGAGTTGGCCGAAAGCGTGATGGTCGGCGACCGCTGCAGCGACATCGCGGCAGCCAACTCAGCCGGGTTGCGACAGGCGTTCCTTCTGGCCGGGACCGAGAGCGGATGCAGTGGCGAGTTTCTCGAAGTTAAGGGTCTGGATGAGGTCGAGCGCTGGCTGCTCGAAAGAAGTTAGCAAGAGGTTTTATGCTCAGACCTGCATTTCATTTGAGCTTCATCGTTTCAAAGTCATTTCCAAGAGGTAAATGATGCGTTTCTTTCTGCGGTTGTCAATTTGTGTATGCTTCTTTTCGATTGCCTGTTTCAGCGACATTGCGCAAGCTGCTCCTGCAACGATGACAGATGCGCAGAAGGCAGTGCTGGCCAAGCAGGTACGCGAGCAGTTCCTTCGTTCCTGGAATGGCTATCGCAAGTACGCCTGGGGCCATGATGCGCTGCGGCCAATCTCGAACAAACCGGAGGATTGGTACTCCGGCTCGTTGTTGATGACTCCGATGGATGGCCTCGACACGATGCTGCTGATGGGGCTCAACAAGCAGGCGGACGAAGCGCGCAAGCTGATCGATACCAAGCTGAACTTCGATCAGGACATTTATGTCAAGGACTTCGAGATTACCATCCGGCTGATGGGCAGCCTGCTCTCCAGTTATGAGATGACCGGCGACAAGCGACTGCTGGAGCTGGCCGACGATCTTGGCCGGCGCATGTTGCCGATGTTCGATTCGCCCACAGGAATGCCGTACGAGTATGTGAACCTGCGCACAGGAGCGGTGCGGGGCGCCAACAGCAATCCTGCCGAAGTGGGCAGCCTGCTGCTGGAGTATGGCACGTTGGCAAAGCTGACTGGCAAACAGATTTACTACGACAAGGCCAAGCGAGCCGTGGTCGAGCTATATAAGCGCCGCTCTGCTATTGGGCTGGTCGGATCGAGCATCAATGTCGAAACCGGTAAATGGACCAGCGATTCAACCGGCATCGAAGGCGGAATTGATTCGTACTACGAGTACCTGCTCAAGTGTGCTGTCCTGTTTGGCGACAAAGATTGTGCGCGCATGTGGGGAGAAAGCCTGACGGCGATCAATCGCTACCTGGACGACCAGCGGCCGAACGGACTATGGTATGGGCGGGCCAATATGAATACTGGCAAGCGCACAGAGACATATTACGGTGCACTCGATGCATTTTTCCCAGCGGTGCTGGCGCTTTCAGGCGACGTGAAGCGTGCGGCGGCGCTTGAGGATTCAAGCTATCTGATGTGGAACTTTGCCGGGATTGAGCCGGAGGTCTTCGATTACGCGAAGATGAAGATCGTGAGTCCGGGTTATCCACTACGGCCGGAAATTATTGAGTCAGCTTATTACCTTTATCACGCAACTGGAGATGCAAAGTATCTGGCGATGGGGCAGACGTTCTTCAACTCGCTGACGAAGTACTGCCGCACCGACTCTGGCTTTGCCGCGTTGTCAGATGTGAGAACGAAGCAAAAGGATGACCACATGGAGAGCTTCTTCTTTGCTGAGACATTGAAGTACCTCTATCTTTTGTTTGCTCCGCCAAGCACTCTGGATTTTGATTCCATCGTATTCAATACCGAAGCGCACCCTCTGCGGCGGGATATGAAGGTGGGATGGCTGAAAGAGCACTGAGCTACCAGAGGATTGAAAAGCCTAATGTTGTTAAGGGGCACGGTTTGAGCCGTGCCATAAACAGTTTCTTTGTAATGGGGGCTTTAGCCTGAGAGGTTCTCTCCAGATCGGTCAGACTTTTTAGCAATCCTCTATCAGGGCAGATCGGCCCGGGTAAAGAGTTGTCCTTGAGCATCTTTGTCGCTCACAATCGGGGACAGGCCGTGGAGGGCTTCGATCGGCCAGTGGATGTTGAGAGTGGGATCATTCCACAGGATGGTGCGCTCTCCCTGGGGATGGTAGAGGTTGGTGGTTTTGTAGAACACCTCGGCAGTCTCAGAAAGTACAAGAAAGCCGTGGGCGAAGCCCTCGGGAATCCAGAGAAATTCAAGCTCCCCGGTGTCGTTGAGTGGTTTGAGATGAAATCCGGCCCATTTGCCGAAGTCCTGAGAGCTGTGGCGAAGATCGATGGCGACGTCCCAGATATGTCCGGAGAGAACGCGGACAAGCTTGCCCTGAGGTTTACCAAGTTGATAATGGAGGCCACGGAGAACGCCGCGAGAGGAAAAGGACTGATTATCTTGTACGAAACCTGAAGGAAGACCGATTTCCGCAAATCTTTGCTGGTTATAAACTTCGGCGAACCAGCCTCTGCTGTCGCTAAAACGCCTGGGTTGAAGCAGCTTGACATCGTGCAACGAGGTATTGAGGATGTTCATCCTAGCAGTTTATCCAGTGAGAAGGATGCGGCAAGTTTGAAGCCAAATTGCTAATGCCTGAGACCAAAATGGGACGAATAAATGGCGAACAAAAATTTTATGGGGTATGAAAAGAGCATCGGGCTAGTAAACTATTGCAGGAAAAAAGGAAACTCGATTCCTCTGCTTGGGTTGACTATAGGTAAAGCATCAGTTCGGCGAGCCGGACAGAATCTAAACAGGAAGCAAGAACACAGGACGGGGCACAAACAATTTGCGGATTCTTTATAGCTTAGTGCGTGTAAAGAGAAGATCCAACCCGCAGCTCAGACATGGACCAGAAACCGGCACGAATGGCGTGACGCAAGGAAGTTG
The DNA here is from genome assembly GCA_035656355.1 of Edaphobacter sp. Classification (GTDB taxonomy): domain Bacteria; phylum Acidobacteriota; class Terriglobia; order Terriglobales; family Acidobacteriaceae; genus Edaphobacter. Next base: position 8,412 of record DASRSR010000052.1, on the reverse strand, counting down.
CGCGGTTTGTGCAGATACAGGATCGCGATGCAGGCTGAATACCAGTCTCCCCAGTCGCAGGTTGCGGCGATAGAAGACGTTTACCCGTATGTTGCACCGGTAGAGCATAAAGCGCGGACTTCGCGCTGGGACGAGGCGTTGCCTGCCCGGCAATTTCGTTATCGGGTCGTAAAACGGGTACTGGATATTGTATTGGTATTGCTGTCGCTGCCAGTGGCGTTGCCAGTGCTGGGCATCGTGGCGGCGATTGTGGCGCTGACCTCACCGGGGCCGGTGTTTTATTCACATCGCCGGATACGAAAGAATGGCGCATTCTTTTCCATGTGGAAGTTCCGCACGATGTGTATGAACTCAGCGGAGGTACTGGAGGAATATCTGGCCAGCAACCCGGTTGCGAAGGCGGAATGGGTAAAGTCTCACAAGCTGCGCCACGATCCGCGGATTACAAGAGTTGGGTCATTTTTGCGGCGCTATAGCCTGGATGAGCTGCCGCAACTCTGGAACGTTTTAACGGGACAGATGAGTCTAGTGGGACCACGGCCGATTGTTGCCGCCGAGGTCGAAAAGTACGGTGAGTGCTTTGACTGTTATTGCAAAGTAAAACCGGGACTGACCGGGCTGTGGCAGGTGTCAGGACGCAGCTCTCTGAGTTATGACGAGAGAGTCGCCTTGGATTGCAGGTATGTGCAGCACTGGTCGCTGCGCAAAGATGCTGCAATTATGTTGAAGACATTTTCGTCGGTGGTCAATCAGGACGGAGCTTTCTAGGAAATTTTCTCCTATTTTCATGGAGCATCGGCCCTTAGTCATGCAGGTGCTGACTAGCTGAATCGATCCCATAGAGTTCGGTAAGCGGATACCGCAAAGGATTGGAAAGAGAGTGCGGGTCGCCATCGTTCATCACTGGTTTGTTACTCGCGGCGGCGGAGAGCGGGTCGCCGAGTGCATTGCTTCGCTGTTTCCCCGGGCAGAGATTTTTACGCTTCTGGCTGATGCTCCGGGGATACCCGAGGGTTTGCGGCCGCGGCGGATTCATACCTCATTTCTCCAGCGGATTCCTCTGGCAAAGGGCCATCATCGGCATATGATGCCGTTGTATCCAGCGGCAGTTGAGGGGTTGGACCTGCGCGGATTTGATCTGGTGATCTCATCGGATTCCGGCCCGGTGAAGGGCGTTCAACTGGATGCAGGAGCGGTACATATCTGCTATTGCCACTCGCCGATGCGGTATCTGTACGACGGCTACGAGGCTTATCGAGCGCAGATGGGCAGATTGACACGCATGGCGTTTACGGCTGCAGCCGGAAGGCTGCGGTCGTGGGACATAGAAGCCGCCAAAAGAGTTAGTTACTTTATTGCGAACTCACGCTATGTGCAGGACCGTATTCGGCGTTGCTATGGACGCGAGAGCGAGGTCATTCACCCGCCGATTGATCTTGGCCGATCGCGTGTGGAGAAGCCGGGAGAGCATTATCTTTGTGCCGGGCGATTGGTGGGGTACAAGCGGACCGAACTGATGATTGAAGCATGTGCTCGGCTGGGAAGGAAGTTGCGCATTGCCGGGGCTGGACCGGAAGAGCCGCGGTTGCGGCGGCTTGTCGCAGGAGCAGACGTGGAGTTTCTAGGCGAATTGCCAACAGAGGCGTTATGGCAGGAGTACGCACAGTGCCGCGCATTGCTGTTTGCCGCTGACGAAGATTTTGGCATGGTGCCCCTGGAGGCGCAGGCTTGCGGACGTCCAGTGATTGCCTACGGAGTAGGAGGATCGCTGGAGACAGTGCGGGGAGCAGGAGAGCGGCGAACTGGCGTTTATTTTTCGGAGCAGACAGTGGAATCGCTCATGGAGGGTATTCTGCGATTTGAAGCTGAGGAAGCTGCAGGCAGGTTTAATCCATCGGTGATTCAGACCTGGGCGCGAGAGTTTGCCACACCGGTTTTTTTGCAGCGGCTGCGGGAGTTTGTGTTGGAGAAAGTCCCCGAAGCAGCGGCAGAGATGGAGACAGTCTGATGGAAGGAATGCGCGATCTGCTGCGAGGAACATTGGGGCGAAGCCTGGAAGCGATGCGGCCTGAGGACCGTCTCTCAGCAGCATGGCCAGTAGCCTGCGGTAAAGCGATGGCAGGTCATGGCGAAGTCATTGGTTATGTCGATGGAGTCGTCGAGGTCCAGGTAGCAGATGCAGCGTGGTTGCGACAGATGATGAGTGTCGAACGTCAGCTTGCTGAACAGATGGCGCGGATCGCAGGAGTGAAGGTGAGCACGATACACTTTAAAGTGAAGCGCAATCCATGAGAAAGATATAGGGGAATTACTCAGCATGAGTGCTGGCGTATCGATTGAAGATGTAAAGCGGGTGGCAGAGTTGGCCAATCTGGAGCTGACCGCTGAGGAAGAGCCGCGAATGCAGCGCGACCTGAACGCGATTCTGGGGCATATCGCGCAGTTGAACGAGCTAGATACGCGCGAAGTGCAGCCGATGGCTCAAGTGGGCGAGATGCTGGGAGGTATTGTGCATCAGCAAGGCGAGACGCTGCGGGAGGACAAGGTTCGTCCGTCGATCGATCGTGCGGCGGTAATGGCCGAGGCTCCTGAGACTGATGGCCGCTTCTTCAAGGTTCCCAAGGTGATTGAACGCTAATGTCGAAAAGGGCAGAGATGGATTTGACGATTGATGCAGTGCGCGCTGGGATTGCCGATGGTTCGGCGACAGCGACATCGCTTGCCGAGGCGCATTACGAGCGGATTGCGGGGAAGGACCCGGAGATCAACAGCTTTCTGGCATTGAGTAAAGAGCGGGCGCTGGCGCAGGCAGAGAAGATTGATGTGATGGCGAAGCGCGGAGATGAACTTCCAGCGCTGGCTGGTGTTCCGGTAGGCATTAAGGATGTGCTGACGATGCGCGGCGCTCCAGCGACGGCGGGGTCGTTGATTCTGAAGGGCTATCATCCGCCTTATGATGCAACTGCGGTGAGCCGGCTGGAAGGAGCAGGAGCGGTGCTGCTGGGCAAGTTGAACTGCGACGAGTTTGCCATGGGCAGCTCGAATGAGAACTCGGCCTATGGCCCGGTAAGGAACCCCAGGGCGCTTGATTGCGTTCCGGGTGGTTCCAGCGGTGGCTCTGCTGCGGCGGTTGCGGCGGGGTTTGCGGTGGCGACTCTGGGGACGGATACGGGTGGATCGATTCGTCAGCCGGCAGCGTTTTGCGGCGTGGTCGGTGTGCTGCCAACCTATGGACGCGTCTCGCGGTATGGATTGATTGCGTTTGCGTCTTCTCTGGATCGCGTGGGGCCGTTTACCCGGAACGTGAAGGATGCGGCCACGGTTTTGCAGGTGCTGGCTGGTCAGGATGCGATGGATGCAACCTCGTCAGACCGGCCGGTTGGAGATTATGTTGCCGAGCTTGCAAAGCCCGTGGAAGGATTGCGAATCGGCGTGCCAAAGGAGTACTTCGGTGAGGGACTTGATCCGGAGATCAAGGCAGCAGTCGAGCGCGTGCTCGATGGACTGCGTGCGGCAAAGTGCGAGATCAAGCCGATCAGTCTGCCGCACACAAAGTACGCGGTTCCAACGTACTACGTGATTGCAACGGCAGAGGCTTCCTCCAACCTGTCCCGGTTTGATGGCGTGCGGTTTGGATTACGGACAGAGGCGAAGTCGCTTTCAGATATGTACCGCAAGACGCGAGATGCGGGTTTTGGGCCAGAGGTAAAACGCAGAATCCTTCTGGGGACCTATGCGCTTTCGGCGGGATATTACGACGCCTATTACAAGAAGGCGCAGCAAGTGCGCACACTGTTGACCCGAGATTTTCTGGCGGCCTTCACCGAGGTGGACGCGATTGTCAGCCCCATGACTCCGACTCCGGCGTTCCGATTGGGAGAGAAGACGGATGATCCTGTATCGATGTATCTGGCGGACATCTATTCGGTTGCGGCGAGTCTCGCGGGTATCTGCGGAGTGAGCGTTCCGTGCGGCGAGTCCCGGGAGGGGCTGCCGATCGGAGTACAGATTATGGGGCGTCACTTTGATGAAGGAACTATGCTGCGGGTGGCGCTGGCTGTGGAACGGCAGAGGAACTAGTCTGCGCTGCAATGAGATCGGACATTGCAGACACTCGTGCAAGGATGTCCTGCGGATGAACCGGTTTGGTGAGGATCTCGAAGTCGCAGCCTTGTTCCTGGGCACGGCTAAGTAGATTGGCAGTGGCGGCCTGACCTGAGAATAAGAGTATTTTGCAGTCGGGCAGAATCTTGCGAACCTGAATGGCTGCGTCGATTCCGTTCATGTCCGGCATAACGACATCGCTGATCAGCATGTGAGGCTTGAGCCTCTTCGCTGCCTCTATGACCATTTCGCCGCTGTACACGGCGCTTGCCTCGAATCCGCTTCCGTTGAGAATAATCACCAGCGTATCGGCAATTACATGCTCGTCATCGGCCACGAGCACTCTGAATTTGACGTAGCTGGATTCTGCGGATGTTGAACGTTCCATGACGAACTCCTCGATGGGTCGAAGATTGCCTCATTCCCTTTGCTGCGGCGATCCTTATTTAGATAAACCTTTGCGGATATCGTGTATGTCGCTTATCGAACCCAAATAAAACTTATTGAAGAAGACCAAGACGGGAATATTCCTCTCGAACAGCTTGATAGCACTCGCAGGCAGCTTCTTGGAGACCTTTGCGGTCCTGAATAGTAACTCGTCCGCGTGAATAATCGATGAGACCGGCCTTATGCAATATCCCTGCCGCCACAGTAACGCTGCTTCGGCGGGTACCTAGCATTGTGGCCAGGAATTCATGGGTGATGGATAGGTGATTGGCCCCTATTCTGTCGTAGCACATCATCAACCAGCGGGCCAGGCGCTCTTCCAGCTCATGCACTCGATTACAGGCGGCAGTTTGTGAGGTCTGGGCCAATAGTCCCTGAACGGCGCGTTGCAAAGAAGAGCGAAGTGTCTCCGACTCGTTGATCTGTTCGCGAAGAATGCTGGATTTGATAGCAAAACCGGAGCCGGCTATCTGAATCACGCATCGATTCAGAGAGTGACCGGTTCCCAAAACAGCGGAGACGTCGACAAAGCCATCTCGTCCGATGATTCCTACTTCGACCGTTCCACCATTTGCGAGGGCCACAACATTGGAACAGAGTCCTTCTTCCAGAAAATACACTGTCCAGACTGGATCTCCAGCTTCAAACAGGATTCGTCCCAGTTTGAGGTCCACCGGGGAAAGATGCGGAGCAACGCGGGCAAGATCCGATTCCGAAAGCGAAGCCAGTATTTGATTTTTATAGACAGGCCGAATGGATTGATGCGTCATAGTACGGCTCCTTTGCGTCGTTGCAAGACCATGGGCCCTGCATCTGAACGCGCAATGGAACCGACCAAAAAACTCCAAAGCGGCAAGATTGCGTATAGAGATGTTTGGCGCAGTATACGCTTCCGCCGTGGGATTGCAGCAAATTGCCGCAATGGATTCTCAAGAACCATATATCTGAAGCGCGTGAAGATTATGGTGGGAATCTCTTGACAAGATTTGAGGGTATTTGTGGAGTGGAATGCGAAAAGCAAATACAGGGTCTCTCCGCTCGCCTTTCGCTTTGCTTCGGCTCGGTCGAGATGACGTGGGTTGAGGGTTGTCTTCTCTTGAGAAGATACAATGAAGAAGGCCCTCTGAGTTGATCAGAAGGCCTTCGTTGTTGAGTCTCTGTATCGCTGGCTTAGGCCATCAGGCGGCGGCGGAGTGCACCTGCTGCGCCGAGGATACCTGTTCCAAGGAGAATCAGTGAGGACGGCTCAGGAACCGGGTTGCCTGTCGGTACGCCGGGATCGCTGATGCCGGACTCTCCAGTATTGCCAGCAGCATTCATGATGTCTGCCGCGAAGTAATAGCCGCTAGCGTTGGCAATGAAATCGTTGTATGTGATTCCGGCGCTATTGATGATGTCGAACACGAGCGGGCCGTCGTTGTGTGCGCTTGCGCCGTTGCCCGGGTTGTCAATGAAATAATCAAACGTCCCAAGGGCCGGACCATTCGTTCCTGTGGAGGTCAGATGCACATCTGCAGAGGTCCAGGGGGAACTGAGGTTGGTGATGGAGATGGTGGGAGCGCCATCGAGATTGAAGGCGAACCCAGGATGGTTTCCGGAACCGGTGCTCACGAAGTACTGCGCACCACTTGTCAGGTCTACGGTAACCTGCATATCGGTGGAATTGACCTGGTGAAGGGTTACGTTGAAGCAGCACAGGCCGGTCTGAGAGCCAGTGAAGAGCATGTCTGCCTTTGCAGCTACTGTAGTCATGCCGATGGCAATCATTACGAGGCAGAGGCGTGAGAGAAACTTGTTAGCGATCATAAGAATCCTTTTCGGAAAACGCTGGTCGCAGCGATTTCAATGTGTCCCTATGCACTATTGGTAAGCATTTTTGAGGCCAATCAGAACTATTGTCGATTCAACATTCATGTATTCTGAAATGAATAACTTACATGCTTTGTATCGCTTGAGGATGTACTGGGTTGAATAACCTGTGGGTAATTCATTGCACTCTCGTGGTATCAAAGTTCTCTTTTGATAGTCCTCTGAGATCTGGTCAGGTAGATTTGGTGGAACAGCAGATTCCTTCGCTTTGCTCCGGCTTGGTCGAGATGACGTTGGATTTGTCCCCAAGCGGTGGTGGCGGAACAATGAGTCGGGCTTTTCAGCCCTCTGTTCTTTCAACTCCATCACCTGGGGCTGTCGCCCCAGGCTGGTATGACGTCGCGCCTTTGGCGCTTATTGATTGAGGCAAGGTAAGGCTCATACATCCCACCTATCACAACGATAAAACTGTTGCGATGAATGGGCACTCGAGCGTTGGTGGGATTTGAAAGACAAACGCAGATCCTCCCCTCCTACGGGCGGAAGGATGACAACTAAAAAAGACAAGATGCGGGGGTTCTTCGCTTTGCTCAGAATCACGGCGCGTTGGAGGTTGTGCATCCCACCCATCACGACGAAAGACTGTCGTGATGAATGGGGCACCCGAGCCGGCATTGCGGTGACAGATTTTGGAAGGCAAACAACTACGAAAGTCGTCAGCGGCTACTTAGGGCGCCGACGATGTCGAGGGCGTCGTAGATGATCCGGGTGCGGGGATCGATGACGACAGCGTAGCCGTCATAGTATCCACGCTGATAACCAACAGGAATGGGCGGCAACTGCTGGATCAGGACTGGAGGCATGGGCTGAAAGCGCTTTTGCCATCCTGGGGGCAGGGTTCCGTAGCGATAGTACTTTTTGCGCAAGCCGGGAGGCAGATTGCGTGGGCCGTTGTAGTAGCGAATGATTGATGCCTGGTCATTGTCGGGAAAGTATCGCTGGGCGTGCTTGGAGTGTCCGTAGGCATGTCCATTGCCATGACCGTGGCCATGATCATTGTCGTCCTGGTTGTCATGGCCGTGACCGTGGCCGTGGTTTCCACTGTTGCCTTGGGCGATGACGGGAATTGTGAAGCAGGCGGCTGCGGAGGTAAGAAAGAAAGCGAAGTCGCGTCGATTCAAGGGGAGTCGTTCCTTTCGGCAGGGCAAGTTACCCAGCACGTGTACTTAGATGCTGAAAAAGAAGGGGGGTGGAGCAATTTTTTCAAGCGGTGCGCGGACTGGCCGCTTGCCGCTCCTCCCAGATAGGGTAGTTCAAGCCGGCGAGGCGGTTGATAGCGAATGCCTGCAAGGTAAGCAGGACGACGGCGATTTCGATAATAACCAGATATATGGGATCGCTGAGGATGCCCAGCGAGACGATGAGGGTTGTGGCTCCGGCGGGGGGATGACTGACACGCAGCAGCACCATGACGGCTCCGGTGGCGGCGAGCGAGAGCCCGGCGGCTGCGATTTCGTGCCAGGTGACCTCACCGAGAGAGGTCGTGACAAAGCCGTGGCTCCCCGTCAGGACGTAGGCACAGAATCCGCAGATGAGACCGATGGCATGGCCGAGGATAGCGTGTCGTGGGCTTGAAGATTTTCCCATGGGTGAAAAAAAGAAGAGATAGGCGGTGGGGCCGAGCGAGGGAAAGACGAAGGGACTGCCGGTGAGTCCTGCGAGAAGGGAGAGGATAGCAATGGTGATGAAGCTGTTGAAGAAGACGTATCCGGCCCAGACGATTCGCGGAGGAAGATGGCGGAGGAGCCAGTGCAGACGAATCTTATGCAGCAATTGAACAACATGCGCAGCAGCGTCGTGTTCTTCCTGCGCGAACCATGAGTGTGGCATTTGTCACCTCAGAAAGAAAGCTCGGCCTGATTGGCCGGTGATTATTTATAGACCTTTGAGGTGAGGAGGACGGGTTGGCGCGGATAAGTGCGGATTAATTTTTATCGATGTATTCGCGGTTTCGGCATTAGCGGTCGCATTCCCACCTTAGTCTCGGGCCGA
>DASRSR010000051.1:0-70279 GCA_035656355.1 Edaphobacter sp. | reverse complement strand
GCAGTTCCGGTTCGAAGCCTTCAATGCCTTCAACACTCCACAGTGGTCTACTCCTGACTCCACCTTTGGCGATGACACCTTCGGGCAAATCACCTCGACCAAATCAAGCAATCGCGAGCTCCAGCTCGCAGTGAAATACCTCTTCTAACACGCATCCCTATAGGCTGAAATGCTGCATTAGAGCATTTCAGCCTATGGACTTTTTGTATCTATACCACTTTCGTATCAGGCCAGATATTAAAAACCGCGGTAGCCTAATCCTTAGCTGTGCTGAAGATAGGGCACTACATAAGGACTTCTTTGACGATAACTTCCCAGCCCCCGCAAGCACCCATCAAATCAGCGAAAGTCATCCCTCTGCTGATACTCTGTGCGATCGGCGCTCTCCTCTTCACAGCAGCGGGCGGCGTTATCGTCTATTCCAATACGCAGCATCTGGTTGAGATGCAGCAGTGGATCAATCATTCGCAAACTGTGCTTACCAATATCCAGACGGAGTCACAGCGTCTGGACCGCATCGCCGCCAATCTTAAATTATTCAAAGCAACAGGAGATTCCGATAACCATCAGGCGGCTGAACAGGCTGCGCTCTCGCTTCAAAGTGACATCGCCTCTCTGCAAAACCTCGTTCAGGACAATCTGTCTCAATCGCATCACATCATTGAGCTGCGAACTGCAATACAGGCGCTCACGGAATCTCTTACCACTTTCAATCAACAGAGCTCTATTCCGTATCGCGAGATTGAAGAATGCCGCAACATTCTTTCCGTCATACGAGACGAAGAACAAGCCCTGCTGAAGCAGCGCTCCGATGAGTCTCACACCAGCGGCACACGAAGCCTCATCTCCGGCATTGGCTACCTTAGCTTTTCAATGGTCGTGGTCGTCGTTCTATTTAGCTTTCTCATCCGCGATGCCTACCGTCGCCGCGAATTTGAACAGAAACTTTTTCTTACAAATGGTCATCTCGAAGCGACTGTTGAAGAACTGGAACTCAAAGGACGCGAAGCTGCCCTCCTCAAAGGAGCACGGGACGAGCTGCATCTTTGCGTAAATTCAGCAGAAGCTGAAGCCTGCACGGTGCGCCACCTTGCAGCGCTTGTTCCCGGCAGTGCTGGCGCCATCTTAATCATCAATAACTCGCGCAGTATGCTGGAAATCGCGTCATCCTGGAATACCCCCGCCTCGCTCACAGATGGATTTGCACCCGATTCATGCTGCGGACTGCGCGCGGGCCGAACCCGTTGGCGTCTTCCCGGGCAATCAGAGATTCATTGCAGTCACTTCACCGGAACCGCTCCGGACCGGTACGCTTGCATTCCACTTGCCGCTCAGGGAGATACTCTCGGCTTCGTTTATCTTGAGTGCCCCACGGCAGAGGTCGCGCAATTCGCACATGAACGCCTTCCTCAGGTCAACGAAATGGTTGAGCTGGCATCGATGGCAATTGCAGGTCTCAATCTCAGGGCAAAGCTTGAAAATCAATCCATTCGCGATGGCCTTACCCATCTCTTTAATCGCCACTTTATGGCCATCGCCCTCGAACGTGAGCTGCATCGCGCAGCCCGCCGCACCACCCAGCTTGCGCTCCTCATGATGGACGTCGATCACTTTAAAGCCTTCAATGACACCTTCGGGCACGAAGCCGGCGACGCGGTCCTGCGCGAAGTTGCCGAATGCTTCCGTTTATCGGTCCGCAATGACGATGTCGTATGCCGTTATGGCGGAGAAGAGTTTGTCATTATTCTTCCAGAAACGAACCAGGAGACTGCTCTGGAGCGGGCAGAACTGATCCGGAATGCAATCAGCAAGCTGAAGATTCAGTTCAAAGGCGAACCGCTGCGGCAGATTACTCTGTCGATTGGTGTCGCAATGTTCCCTGTCTCTGCGCGAGATGCCTCTGATCTGGTCCGCGCAGCCGATCTCGCCCTTTATAAGGCCAAGCATTCCGGACGCGATCAGGTCTGCCTGGCCCAGGAATCAAGCATCACCGTCTAACCTCATCATCCCATCGTGCTCTCCTAAGACGCGCTATCATTGCAATCTGCTCTCCAGCGATTCCGTTGGAGCGTCTAAATTTACGTATGCGGTTTTTCTCTCATCGAATGCTGGCCCAAGTCACCACGGTCCTGTTACTGACCGTCGTCATCGCCCCCGCGCAAAAACAGAAGAACAATCCGGCCAACTACGATCCCACTGCACGCGCCACCGTGCTTCACGAGGCTATCGTCTACGTCACTGCCGAACCCGATGCGCAGCGTGTCTCGACTGTGGCACCCGGCCGCGAAGTTGTTATCGTGCAGAAAAGTGGACCCTGGGTTCAGGTCTTTGCCAATACAGACTCCGACAGCACCAACGACGCCAATAAGCCAGAGTTCTCAGACGACAGCGACAAACCCACTCCCTCCTCCGGCTGGATTCACAACAAGGGTATCGTCGGTCCAACCACGCCAAACGGTGACTCCATCCTCTACGGCGCAGCCGCAAACTACGAAGCCGAGGCCGAGCAGCCGCACTCCCCTCAGGGCGCGGCCATGGCAGCGCATCTTTTATACGAGCGCGTCACCGACTACTTCCCCCAGTCTCCACTGGCCCCCGCTGCCATGTGGAGAGCAGCCGACATCCGCTGGCAATTGGACCGCCGAGACATCAGCACCCTGCCCAGTGCCAAAGAGCAGGAAGCATATCTTCGCCCACAAATCTATGAAGGCGACATGAAGAAGGTGATGAAGACCTATCCGGGAACGAAGTTCGCTGCCCTGGCCGCCTACGACATGCTCGACAACAAACTCTGCGGAAGCTGGCAAGGCCTACCTAAGTGTCCCGAGATGGAGTCAAGCCTCTACGAGAAATATGCCCAGCGCTATCCCGATAGTCCAAAGGCTCCCGAGGCACTTTATAACGCCACTTACCGGCAGGGCGTTGCCGTCACCATGTACATGGTGCAGGACGATAAACGGCACTCCGAAGATGCCGCGAAACGCACAGCCGATCTCGCCGCGGAGATGAAAGAACGCTATCCTCAATCGGACTACACAGCTCGCGCCGCCGCTATTGCTTACAAGGTGCAGCAGGGGATTCCCATCTACGGCAGCGACCGTGAATGAGCCGTTTTCTCATGCGAATATGGAGGACATGAACAACTCAGCCGCCTCTCTTCAGGTTCGGCCAATTGCTCCCCAGGACGCCCAGGACGCCGCAGAACTCAGCCGGCAACTCGGATATGACACCACGCCGGAGGCGATCGCAGCGCATATCGCATGGCTCGACGCTCATCCCCAGCAGCAGGCAGCTTTTGTAGCTTGTTATGGTGATGAAGTTGTTGGCTGGGTAGAAGTCGCCATCATGCGAAATATTCAATCGCCTCCTTATGGATTTATTAAAGGATTCGTCGTCAGCGAAAATCACCGCAGCCTTGGGATTGGTAAACGGCTTTGCCGCGAGATTGAGGAATGGTGCAGAAAACGGGGTATCCATCACCTCCGCGTAGGCTCGCGTAGCTCCCGGGAAGCCGCGCATCGCTTTTATCTACGTGAAGGCTTTCAGCAAATCAAAACCTGGGCCATCTTCGAAAAAGCGCTCTCCAAACATCACTGCTAACCTGCCAATCACCATTTAGGATAGGTCTATGCCCATCGCTCAAGTGATTGTTCTTGCCATCGTGCAAGGCCTGGCTGAACTTCTGCCTGTCTCCAGCTCGGCGCATGTCGTCGTTGCTGAAAAACTAATGGGGCTTGACCCCTCATCGCCCCCAATGACGCTGCTGCTGGTCATGCTGCACACCGGCACCATGTTCGCTGTCATCGCCTATTTTTGGAATCAATGGAAGAAGACCTATTTCGCCAGCGCCGATTCCTTCAAGCGCTTCGCTATCCGCGCCATCTGGGCCTCATTTCTGACAGCGATCATCGGCTATCCCATCATCAAGATCATCGAAAAGACCGCCTTCGCTGGCGTAACCAAAGGCGAAATCGAATCGCTCTTCGGTCGGCTCGATCTCGTCGCACCGGCTCTTGCTGCTGCCGGCATCCTGATTCTGATTGCAGGCCTCATGGAAAAGCGCAGCCTCAGCTCACACCGCCAGGTCTACGGCAATAACGTGACCATGCGGCAAGCTGGCTGGATTGGCGCCGTCCAGGGTCTATGCCTGCCTTTCCGCGGCTTCTCACGCTCCGGCGCCACCATCTCCACCGGTATGTTGACTGGAGCCAGCAAAGATCGCGCCGAGCGTTTCAGCTTCGCATTGGCCGTTATCCTTACGCCCGCCGCCATTGCCAAAGAGGCCTTCCGGTTGCTAAAGGCCACTCATGCAGCAGCGGCAAGCGGCGCACCCATCGATCTGCATAGCAGCCTGATGATGAGCCTCCTTGGAATGGTATTTGCCTTCCTCGCTGGCCTGATCGCACTTAAATGGCTCAGCAGTTGGCTGGAGCAAGGCCGCTGGTATCTCTTCGGCATTTACTGCCTCGTAGCCTCAGCAGTTGTCTTTTACCTGCACTACGGACCACGCCACCTCTAACCATAAAGAGGTATCAAAAAAGCACGTCATCTCGACCGGAGCTGCGTATATGTAGCTTAGCGGAAGATCCTCGCATTTAAACCATTGTCATCCTTCTGCCGAAGGCAGGAGGGCCTGTTGTTTCTGCATTCCTTATCGGCCTCTCAGCTTTGACTGGCAGGCTGATAAAGATGCTCCGCGAGTTTTGACGGCTCTCCCGATACGCCGGCAAGCTCTGCAATTCCCATCGGGCTCACACATCGAATGAGGTGGCAATACTCTTCAATGCTCAGCAAAACATGGGCGGGACGTCCCCGGTCGGTAATAAAGACCGGCCCATTGCGCGCAGCATTCTTGGCTCCATTAGCGTTCTGAAGAAATTGCCTTCCCGAAACAGTTGTAATCGACATCGCTCCACCTATTGATGAATCCCTCTGAAAATTCTTAGCCAACTCCGTCGATACAACCGCCTACTTCTTCGCAGCCAGTGCATCTCTATGGTCGCGGACGTAGTCGTGGGAAGTGAGAACATGCGCCTGCTGCTGTGCCAACAGCTCACGTACCGGCAGCGGTAGCTCCTGATTCAGAGCATCGGCATAAGCCTTCTTCGCCTCGTCCTCACTTTTTTCTGCAGTCTCCAGCAGCCCGTGGTCACCCGCGCCCAGCTTAGCCTTCAAATCGCCCCATATCCGTTGCAGCGCGCCAGTCGTCGTTCCACCCTCGTGGATGTCATGCATACCGCTCTGATGCAAGGCTTCTTCAAGGTCCCCACGAAAACTCGCGCGTTTCAGCGACTCAGCCAGGAAGTATCGTTTCAGGGTCTCATCTTTCAGGTGCTCACCTATATCGGCAAAACCCTTCTGACTGTCCTGCAGCGAGTGAATCACCGAAAGTAAGGTCCTTTGCATCTCGTGCTGTTTGGCGGAGTCGCTGGACATACATCACCTCATAAAACAATGGAATTCTAAAAACGAAGCTAAAAGGCCAGATGCGGTTAGGCAGGGTCCATCGGCTGCGTGCGATTCTCCTCCACCGATAGCAAGCGGGAGAAATCGCGAAAATCCCGCTCCCCTGCCAACCATTTACCAAGGTCCACCGGGACATCGGTCCCGGCGGCGAGTGTTGCAAGGATAGATGCATGTTCCTGTCGTGGGTTTGCATCCAGGTACCCCTGCCTTGCCTGTCTCACTATTTTGCCCTCCGCTTTGAAATAATCGAGGATGCTCTGGTGGTTTACGGCTTTGCAGACCAGCCGGTGTGCACCGTCGTTGCACTGGCAGAGGAGAGGCCGCGTATACCCCTGATGAAAACCCTGAAACTGGTTTCAACTCCAACTCGCAACCGGCGGCTCAACGAGATCATCGGCTTGTCGGTTCTTGCCTGCGCTGTTCTTCTGCTGCTTGCGCTGGCGACCTATACGCCCACCGATCCCTCCTTCAACACCGTAGGCACTTATGCCACTGGACGCCCTGCACATAACTGGACCGGTGTCATAGGCGCATATCTCGCCGACGCCCTGCTGCAGGCCATCGGTATCGCTGCATTCTTCCTTCCGCTGGTGCTTGGCCGCCTCGGCCTTTGCTGGATGTGGTCACGCCCTGCCGGTTCCCCCGTAGCCAAAAGCATCGGCTTGGGTCTATGGGTCGTCTTTGGACCCGCGGCCATTGCTCTTCTGCCAGGTCACATGCTCTGGCGTCACACTCTGCCCATCGAAGGCGTGAGTGGCCGGCTTTTGGCCGGTACCCTCATCGAGTACCTTAACCTGCCAGGCGCATGTATCGTCATCGCCCTCATGGTGGCACTCTCGCTCTATCTGGTCACTACGTTCACCTTCAATACCGCACGTGAATGGAGCCTGATCCACTTCTCCTTTGCCCAATCGCTATGGGAGCGTTGGGCACGCTGGCAAAGCCGCCGAAAAGAGGCCAGCGTCCTCGCCAAAAGTCAGAAGGAAAATTTTGGCAGCAAACGTGAGCAGGCCGAACTCAAGGCCCAGCGCGCCCATGAGCGCGAAGAGCGCCAGAAGCAAAAAGCCGAAAGCAACACCCTGCTCAGTGGTTTATTTGGTTGGCTGAGTCGCAGAAAGCGCACCGAACCCCTCTCCCTTGACTCCCAGGAAGAGCCACCTGCCGAGCCAGCTTCAATGTGGCAGAACATGCCACGCACCCTCGTCGATGCCGCACCGGTCACCCCCTATGGAACCGCTGCCGCCGCGGCCGCGCCCTTTGCTGATGCGCTTGCCCGCGCCGCAACCCCAGCACGCGCGCTGGATGACGAATCAAACTTCCCCGTACATCATCCTGAACCGGTGCCGGAACCGATCCGCTCCATCCAGCCTCGCACCGAGCCCAAAACCGATGCCGCCCCGCGGCACGCCGAAGAAGACATCTCCTTTGGCAAGCGCGCCGACGCCAACATCAAATCCGTCACCATCGTTCCCAAGAGTGTTCGCGGATATAAGCTGCCTCCTTCTTCCCTGCTGCATCGCTCCGAAGAGCAAGCCGCTGTTCGTGAAGACGCTCTCCGCGAAGAGGCTCGCGTCCTCGTCGAAAAATCCGCCGAGTTCGGCGTCAACGGGCAGGTCACTCAGATTAATCCCGGCCCGGTCGTCACCACCTTCGAATTCCGTCCCGAAGCCGGAGTAAAGGTCGCCAAAATCACCGGTCTTGCCGATGATCTCTGCCTCGCCATGGCCGCCGAATCCATCCTCATCGAGCGTATGCCCGGCAAAAGCACCGTCGGCATTCAGGTGCCCAACAGTGAGCGCGAAACCATATGGCTGCGCGATGTGGTCGAGTGCGAAAGCTTCGCGCAATCCAAAAGCAGGCTCGCGATTGCCCTTGGCAAAGACATCAATGGCCGCATCGTCACCGCCGACCTCGCTGCCATGCCGCACGTGCTCATTGCCGGATCAACCGGTTCAGGCAAATCGGTCGCCATTAACGCCATGATTATGAGCGTGCTCTTCAAGAACACGCCCGAGCAGGTCCGCATGATCCTCGTGGATCCCAAACGCGTCGAGCTGGGCATGTACGAAGGCATTCCGCATCTGTTCACGCCCATCATTACCGAGGCCAAACTCGCCGCCAACGCTCTGCGCAATGCCGTGCGCGAGATGGAGCGCCGGCTCAAGCTACTCGCCGCCAACCACGTCCGCAACATCGACCAGTTCAACAAGCTCTTCGATCACGGCAGCGACTATCTCTTCGAAGACGTCAATCAGGAGCCGCTGCCCTACATCATCATCATCATCGACGAGCTGGCCGACCTCATGATGCTCGACCGCGCCAACGTCGAAGAGTCCATCACCCGGCTGGCACAGATGGCCCGCGCCGTAGGAATTCACCTTATCCTCGCCACGCAGCGCCCTTCGGTCGATGTCATCACCGGCCTCATCAAGGCCAACGTGCCTACTCGCATGAGCTTCCGCCTCGCCACCAAAGTGGACTCGCGCACTATCATCGACTCCAATGGTGCAGAAAGCCTCCTCGGCCGTGGAGACATGCTCTATCTGCCGCCCGGAACCAGCCGCGTGCAGCGTGTCCACGCCCCCTTCGTCACCGAAAAGGAGATCTCCGCAGTCACTGATTTCTGGAAGGCACAAGGCGAAGCCGAATATGTCCACGGCTTCCTTGAAGGCCCCAAGGACGAAGAGAATGGCGAAGGCGGCAGTGCCTCTGGCGGCGATGCAGACGACCCCATGTACGATGACGCCGTGCGCCTTGTCTTCGAGTTCGGCAAGGCCAGCACTTCACTGCTGCAGCGCCGTCTGCGTATCGGCTACGGACGCGCCGCACACCTCATCGATCTGATGCACGCCGACGGTCTTGTCGGCCCAGCCGACGGCTCAAAGCCGCGTGAGATTCTTAAATCGCCAGACTGGCTCCGCGAGACTGACCCCGCTCTGCGCTGAACCAAAGGCCCATATCTCTCCACGTCATCTCGACCGAGCCGGAGCAAAGCGCAGGCGAGTGGAGAGAACCCTGTATTTCTTTATTCAATGCGCTTCTCAACCCGAATGCACTCTTCGCGCCGATCTCAGCGCCACCACGGCAAGCACGCAGATTACTGCCAGCAGCGCAATCCATAGCAGGTCCGGATAACGCTCCGTCAATGGCCTTGTATCGGGACGCGGCTGATACTCAGGGTTCGGTTGCTCCGGCTCCAGTTGCGCGCTTGCACTTGGCGTCGTAGCAGAAAAAAGCCGCGCATAGTCATACTGCGGAGCGGATAATCCATCATCACCATAAAACAACGTAACCGCACCCTTCGCCGGAACCGCAAAGCACAACTTGCGCTGTCGCATCTCCAGTCGAACTGCGGTGATTGGCAGCGGCACATCGTCGCCGTTATTGATCGTCACCTCTACGCTCGCCGGCCCCTGCATATTGGCCCCAAGCGTCGCTGGCACGCTCAACTGCTGTTGGCGCACCTCACGACCAGCCTGATTCAGATGGACGCGATAGATCGTTCCACTAATCGTCTCTTCTGCCGACTTCGGCGTACCCTTCGGCCTATCGGATATGCGAACATCACGACTGAAATTCCCTTTGAACTGCGGCGAAATCTCAAAACTGACCCGCTCCACCGGAACCCTCTCCGGCAGTGCGAACTCCGCAACGCTGTCGCGTCCCTGCTGCTTTACTGCCGTACTCTCTTCCGCAACTGTGTAGAGCGATTGCGCCTCGCGACTCGGCGGAACGGTCGCTCCCTTCACCATCTGCTGCGATGCAGCAAAACGTCCGCCTCCCGGCGCAGGCGCAACGACCAATTCAATGTGCAGATAAGGAAAACTCGACTCCTGCAGATGCAGCGTTGTGCTCCGCGAAAGATGCTGCGCTGTCAAATCGAACAGCGTAAATTCACCCAGGCTTGTGCCTTCTCCTTCACCTGGCGCATTTCGACCCGTGACCGTTGCCGTTGCAAGAAAGTTCTGTCCGGCCAGATCAAGCGTTACGTCCGTGTAAGGCCGATTTGGCATTTGCAAATCAAAAACGATGCTGCGCCCGCGCATCCCCAGATTCAGCACCCGCGCCGCAGCGTTATCCAGTTGTGTTGGTTCGCTCAGCGTAATCGCATAAGGAATCTCTTTGTCTTCCTGATACAGTCGCAGGTCCTTCAACGATGCCGCTGCATGAGGAAAGATCTGCGCGTCCAGTACCACACAAGCCTGTCCCGCTCCTTCCGGCACCGCAATACTACGTTCATAACGTGAGTACTGACGCACATCTGGCGTCGCACCAGACTGCAACAACAGAAGCAATGCCAATAACGCAGTCTTCATTGCGCATTCTCCCGCTTAGTGGCCGGTACGGTTCCGGAGTCACGCAATGCCAGCCAGTCCCTTTGATACGCAAAGCTGACCGCCATGAGCAGCGCCCCCAGTCCGAGAAAGCTGACCACACGATAGCCCTGGCTGAGATTGCGCATGTCATACAGAAAGGTCTTGGCAATTGTGAAGACCAGCAGCACCAGCGCCTGCCAGCGGATAAACGCACTCCGCTTCCAAAATCCAATTGCCAACAGCACCGCACCGTACACCATCAGAAAGCCGGAGACTGCCAGCGCCTTTTGTACTTCAGCCTCCGGATGCGCAGCGTTCAAGCTCCATAGAGCATCCAGCTCACGCACGCAGGCAACAATCGCCACCAGATTCAGCGCAATGATCGATGCAGCAGCACCATACTTCCAGCCTCGCCGAGCTGTGTCAGATTGCGGCCGCGCATGAAGCGCGATCCATGCCGCTCCGGCAAAAGCTGCTACCCCAAACATCGCCGTCGCAAACCTTGCATTCAGAAATGCCGTCTGCACTGGGCTTCCCCACCATACCGGCCGCATCATCAGTCCACAGAATCCCAAGGCCAACGATGCCGCCCCCAGCCAGCGCAGGATGCGCGATGCATCCTCCGAAGTCGCATCCCCCGAAGCCTCCACATGAGACGACGCCCACAATAGTCCTAAAGCCTCGGCAAGCCACCCTATAATGATCCAGCGCCCGCTCGCCTTCAGCGGAATAGCGATAGTCAAAAAGACAATCCCCAGCGACAGATGCACTGCTGCGGCAATCCGGGTCTGCGGCAATCGCATCATCCCCAGATAGATCGCCGCAAACAGAACCATCAGCCATGGCAGCCATGCATGATGTCTTGCATCTTCCAGCATCGAATACATCGCCAGCGAAGCAAACACCGCATTTGCCAGCGGAAGGAATATCTCGGTAATGCGAAATGGTGCGCGTGCGCCTGCTGGAACCTCAAGCGCAGGCTCTTTCCAGCCAATGGGGACCGGCGCGAATACACAAAAGAACAGCGCTACAAAGATCGCCGTCACCATCAGTTGATCGGCTGAATAATGGAAAGCATACCAACCGATAAAGTACGCCACAGTCGCCGGAAATGCTCCGAGCAGCAACCTCGGCCATGCCTTCAATCGCAGCAAAAGCACAGTTGCCAGATCGATAGCCAGAACGTAACTGAACAGGAAAATTTCGTGATTGCCGCCTGTCGAGAGCAACAGCGGCGTAGCCATTCCTCCGGCCAGCGCATACGCCGCAAGAATCTCGCTGTCCTGCGACCACGCCATAAAGGCGTTCCATGCCGTTACCAGAATCATCGCGCCCAACGCCACTGTCGCCGGCAACAGATGATAAAGCTGAAAAGCTGCCCACAGCGAGAGATACAGAACACCGCTGCCAATTGCCTTCAGTGACCAGGAAAAAACCTTGAATCCCTGTCGTCGAAACCGCTCTGACCAAAGAATCAGTCCCGTTCCTGCAACAAGCCCCACCAGAACCCGTCCCAGTGGACCGATCCAGTGATTGTCCATCGCCAGCTTCAGAAACCAGGTTGCGCCAATCAGCAACGCTACAATGCCCACACGGCTAAAGATCTGCGAGCCCAGTCGGCTCTCAAGTGAGATCTTCGCCGCAGCCTCTTTTGCGTTTGCCGAAGCATCGACCGGTTCGGGAATAGGAGGGGGTGGCGCAATCTTTCTGTCCTCCACTGCCTCTTCGGCGCTTATCAGTCCCATCTCGCGTTCGAGAGCTTCCACGCGCGCGCTCAATGCCGCAATCTCTGCGGCTAGCTGAGCTTCTCTCGACTGCGCCGATTGTTCGTCCTGGCCCATGGGCATTACTTTACCTGCATTCGTAGAAGGATTGGCGCTTCAGGTCTGCAATTGGTACCCTTGCGCAGATGGCGAAACCGCTTTCCCCTTTGCGTATCCTTGTCGCTGACGACGATGCACTCAGCCGCCAGGTACTTTCCCTGCTGCTTCAGCACGCCGGCCATCTGGTCGACGCCGTCGATTCCGGCGACGCAGCCATGC
This sequence comes from Edaphobacter sp., assembly GCA_035656355.1. Lineage (GTDB taxonomy): Bacteria > Acidobacteriota > Terriglobia > Terriglobales > Acidobacteriaceae > Edaphobacter. Next base: position 58,455 of record DASRSR010000051.1, on the reverse strand, counting down.
AGCATCTCCGTTCGGCATCACATCCCCCGCCCAATATAGTGCTGGCCGATATCCAGATGCCCGGCACCTCGGGCCTTGCACTCGCCCGACAGCTTCGCAGCCTCTGCGGTCCCCATGTCGCACTCTTCGCGATGAGCGGCAGCATACCACCTGCCGAAGCCATTCAGAACTTTGATCACTTTCTGCTCAAGCCATTCACCGTAGAAGAGCTGATCTCCTCGATCGCTGCTCCTCCCAATGCTACGCAGGAGCTTCGCGCGGCAGCCTCTCACCTTCATAGCCCTCTAGATGAAGCAGTCTACGAAAAACTTGCCGCTTCAATGCGTACCGAGCGGCTGGAGCAACTCTACGCTCTCAGCCTCAGCGATGTGCATGAGCGAATTACGCTTATGCGGCACGCGGCATCTAACCAGGAGGATACTGCCTATCGAAAACAGGCACACGCCATTAAGGGTAGTTGCGGTATGGTAGGGGCAGTTGAACTGCAATCCTTAGCAGCACTGATAGAAGAACGTGGTATAGATGCTAACCATGAAGCATCGCTTACCGAATTGGAACTCGCCTGGAATCGGCTCCGCCGTATTCTGGTCGCACGCAAGGCTGGCAGATGAGCAATCCCAGTCAAAGGAGGGACGAACGGAATGAAACAAGCAGCCAAAAAATCTGAGGAACTGGCCGCCGCTGCGGTTGCACCCATTCGCATCGTTGTTGCAGACGATCATCCCGTCGTACGCTTTGGCGTAAAAAACATGCTCGAAGACGAGCCCGGCTTCGAAGTCGTCGGCGAAGCCGAGGACGGCGACGACGCCATCACACAGACCCTCGAGCTCGAGCCCGACATCCTTCTCCTCGATTTGCAAATGCCGCGCCTTCCCGGCCTCGAGGCCATGCGCGCCATCATGAGCAAGTCGCCGCGTGTCAAAATTGTTCTTCTCACCAGCACTATCTCTACTCAGCAAATCATCGAGGCCCTGCAAATCGGTGCCCGCGGCATCGTCCTTAAGGACGCCGTCGCCAGCGACCTTGCTACCTCGCTCCGCGCTGTCCTCTCCGGCGACTACTGGATCGGCGGCGAGCGCGTCGCCAATCTCGTCACCGCGCTCAACGAGCTGATGAGCAAGGCCGCCAATACCCCCGAACGCAAGACCTTCGGCCTTACTCCGCGCGAGCTCGAAGTCACCACCTGCATCGTTGAAGGTTGCAGCAACAAGGATGTCGCAAAACAGTTCGCCATTAGCGAAGAAACCGTCAAGCGCCACCTCTCCAATATCTTCGACAAGACAGGTGTTTCTACCCGGCTTGAGCTTGCTCTCTTCGCCATCGCTCACAAGCTGGTCATACTCAATCCCTGATACTCCACAGGTCGCTTCCTTGGTCCTGAAATTCTGCACGGTGTGAATTCATGATCTTTCCACCCGGCCTTGCTCTTCTCCTGTTTCCTGCCATGCTTCTGCTTCTGGAGCTTGGCAGGCGATTCCGCCTTCGCCATAAACGCGCCTCTGAAAGCACCGCCATCGAAGGCGCTATCTTTGCCCTCTTTGGTCTTTTGCTGGCCTTTACTTTCTCCGGAGCCGTCTCGCGCTACGACGCGCATCGGCAGCTCCTGGTACAGGAAAGCAACGATATCGGCACCGCATACCTCCGTCTCGATCTTCTGCCTGCGCAGACTCAACCTGAGCTTCGCCAGCTCTTTCGCGATTACACAGAATCACGCCTCCACCTCTTCGACGCCGTTCACCAAAAGCTCTCACCCGAAAGCCTTCGTCTCCAGCGCGAAATCTGGCTTCATGCCATCGCTGCTACCTCCACTCCGGGAGCCCATCCAGACGCAGCCAAACTCCTGCTTCCGGCAATCAATAACATGATTGACATCTCCGCCACACGCCAGAATGCCTTCGACATGCATCCTCCTGCAGTCGTCTTTCTGCTCCTCTTTGCCTTCAGCCTTGGATGCGCTTTTCTCGCCGGATATGGAATGACCTCCAGTCCGCGCAACTGGCTCTATATCATCGCACTCGCTGCCGCGGTTACTTTAACCATCTACGCCACGCTTGAAATCGAGTTTCCGCGTCAAGGACTTCTTCGATTATCCAAAACCGACTCTACGCTGATCGATCTTCGTAACTCCATGAAGTAACAGCTAGCAGTCAGGCATCCTAAATAGAGAATGCAGCCGACGGCCTCCAATCCATCTGCGCCATCCCGACGCGGCTATCTGGCCGACATCTACACCTTCCGCTGGAGTCAGCTCTCCCTTCACACATCGTTTCTCGGCATTCTCGGCGTCGCTCTCTGCCTCTTTGTCGGAGTCGCTTCCGGTCACCCATCCGCTGGTCTTATCGCCGGCGGCGGCGCGTTCACTATCGGCTTCGGCGTCAACCAGCGCATCGCCGACTCGCGCCTTCGCCCCATGATCGCTGCCACTCTTGCCATGTTTGTCTCTACCCTTGTCGGCATGACCGCAGGCCATCATGGACCAGTGCTTGTCTTCGCCTCCGCTCTCTGGGGATTCATCTATGCCATCCTCACCGCACGCGCGGCTGGCATCAGTTGGGTTGGACAACAGGCAGCAATTACCCTGTTCGTCAGCACGGCCTTTCCTGCAGATCTCCACGCGGCATTAATGCGTGCGCTGCTCATCCTTGCCGGCGGTGCGGTGCAGATTCTCATCACCAGTCTCAGCCTTCATCTCCTGCCGGAGCTTGCCGCCGTCTTGCGCGCTATTCCTGAGGCTGGCAGCGAAGAGCTTGGTCAGCTCCTCGTCAGTGGACGCGCCCGCTATCGCGCCTATCTCCGTCTGCGAGCTTTTCCCGAAGCTCTCATCAACATCCCAACTTTTCCCTTCGCCATCCGCATGGCCATCACGATTGCCGCCGGGGCAGAAATCTACCGCCACCTTGGCGTTCAGAGCGGCTACTGGATACCGATGACCGCCCTTCTTGTCCTCAAACCGGCCTTCTCCGAAACCTTCTCCCGCGCTTTTCTCCGTATCGGCGGCACACTCGCGGGAGCCGTCGTCTCCACCATCTTTCTTGTGCACATCCGGCCCGATCCCTTCTACCTCGCAGCTTTGGCCAGCTTCTTCGCCTTCTGGTCATACGCGACCAATACCGTCAACTACGGCCTCTACACCTTCTTTCTGACCTCCTACATTGTCTTTTTGCTATCACTTAACGCGCTTCCCGGCCCTGTCATCGCTCACCGTCGCGCCTTCTGCACCGCCACAGGAGGTCTCATCGCCCTGCTCATCCACATTGATGCAATCCGCCGCCTGCGTAAACGGCAGCGAGCCCTCTCTTCGTCCACCGCACCGGCGTAATGAAGGAAAATCGCCGAAAAAACTCTATAATGGAAGTCTGTGACTCCCCCTGCCATCCTCGAAGAGCTGACTGAGTCAGCACCGGCCAAATCTCGGCCTAAAATCGGCTTTGTCTCGCTCGGCTGCCCCAAAAACCTCGTCGATTCCGAGGTCATGATGGGCATGCTCCATCAGGCCGGTGGCCAGCTCACGCCCGAGGCCGAAGATGCCGAAATCCTCGTCGTTAATACCTGTAGTTTCATCGACTCCGCCAAGCAGGAATCGGTCAATACTATCCTTGAAATGGCCCAGCATAAGCAGGCCAACGGTGGTCGTGCCCAGCGCCTCATCGTCGCCGGCTGCCTCGTCGAGCGCTACCGTGATGAGATCCAGAAGAACATCCCTGAAGTAGACGCCGTTGTCGGCACCGGCGAACTCGAAAATATCCTCGCCGCCGCCGGCCTCTCTCCCACCGGCCAGCCCGCAGATTCGCCCTTCCCCATCCTCACCCAGGCACAGATCGACCGCCTCCCCAGCGCCGTCCGCCAGCACAGCCGCCCGGATATGAGCACAGAAGCGGGTGCCCCAGGTACGCGAAGCTTACCTGGGAATGCCACCACAAAAGACCGGGTGCCCCATCCATCACAGACTCATCGCGATGGGTGGGAGAGTAAGACTCCCTCCCGTCCCGAAGGCGATCTCCGCGAGCAGCAAGGCCGATTCTCCCGCGCCGCATGGGACGGAGCCGCCGCAATTCTCCCCGAATATCTCTACTCTGATACCACTCCGCGCATCCTCACCACGCCACGCGCCAGCGCCTATATCAAAATCGCCGAAGGCTGCGACCACCCCTGCGGCTTCTGCATCATTCCGCAGCTTCGCGGTAAGTTCCGCTCGCGCCGCATGTCATCCATTGTCGCCGAAGCAGAAAACCTCATCGCCCAGGGCATCCGCGAGATCACCCTCATCGGCCAGGACACTACCTGCTACGGCGAAGACCTCGGCATCAAGGACGGCCTGGCTCAACTCCTCGAAGCCCTCGCTGCTCTGCCCAACCTGCGCTGGCTCCGCTTCCTCTACGCTTATCCCAACAAAGTCACCACCCGCCTGCTCGAAACCATCGCGCGCCACGACAACATCGCCAAGTACCTCGACGTCCCTCTCCAGCACGCAAGCCCGTCGGTCCTCAAGCGCATGAAGCGTGGCGGCACTCCCGAGGTCTTCCTCAAGCTCATCGAGAAGGCGCGCGGCATCGTTCCCGGCATCGTTCTTCGTACCAGCTTCATCGTCGGCTTCCCCGGCGAAACCGAAGAAGACTACAAGCAGCTCGAAGCCTTCATCACTGCCGCTCAAATCGACTGGCTCGGTGTCTTCACCTACTCCGACGAAGAGGGCGCAGCCGCCTTCAATCTTTCCCCTGAACTCAAACTCCCAAAGCGCACCATCGAGTCGCGCCGCCGCAAGCTGATGAAGCTCCAGCAGAAGATCAGCGCCCGCGCCAAATCAAAATGGGTTGGCCGCGAGATCGACCTCCTCGTCGAAGGCCCCAGCGAAGAAACCGACCTGCTCTGGGAGGGCCGCACGCCGCTGCACGCTCCCGAAATCGACGGCAAAGTCTTCATCAACGACTTCGGCGCGCACGAAACCCTCGTTCCCGGCTCCTTCTACCGCGCCGAAATCACCGAATCCCACGACTACGACGTAGTAGCTCGAATCCTCGACTAATTCCTCAGTCACTTTCAGAGAAGTTCTTCTCTCGATGGAATTGAGCACCGTGCGAGCAACTTTGCACTTTCGAAACTGCTTTCTACGAGATCAAACCATCGTTACCACACATTCTCAAACCGCCTATGCCGCCGACTGGAACGATTGTGCAGTATTACCACTCATGAGATAGGCGAAGATAACCACATCGAGAAAGAGAAGGATGTGAACGTTCTGCAGATCCGGCGAGGGTGAACTAACGTCCGTCAGACTTGGGAAAAGAGCTGCCTTCGCAAAGAGGAGAAATGTGACTCCGCTGGTAAACATCACTGATCGGCGCGCCCATACTTTCATTCGCCATAGTCCGGATCCGAGTGCGCCCAGATAAATCCCCCAAAGAGCGACGAGCCCTGACAACATATCTCCGCCTTGCAGCACGGCATTCATCACCGTGGAATTGCCACGCATCGCGACAAAGAGAAGCGGGTCCAGAGTGCTATGGGAGCTAACCAGCACATCCGGATTCAAACGAAGCATAACCCCCGTGAAGAGTAGTACACCCCCCTTCAAAATTTGAAAGCAGGCGATCAGTATGACGCCCCATGGTCGTTCCAGCCTTCGCCGATTAGTTCTTTGTATGCCACGCGAGTGCTGGCTGTAGCTCATGCGTCTTCTGGACCGTTCTTCGGCGCCTTACTCGCCGTGCTTCAGGCACACATCCGTTTCTAAAGAGCGTAGTCATTTCTGCTAAGCCCGACGATGCCACGAAAGTATTAGGAATTGAAATGGATTGCTTTCAATAACCTGGTGCCCCATTCATTGCGACAGCTTCACCGTCGCAATGGGTGGGATTGTACAAGCTTCAACCCTCGTCATCTCGACCGAGCCACGCGGTCTCATCGCGTGACGAGCGGAGAGACCCTTGTATTTCTTCTGAACTCACCCACCTCTCAATACAGCAACACCGCCACTCGATACGTCGTAAACCCCTGCCCCGCATTTGCACTTGAACACTCACCCACCGCCGCCGAATGATAATTTCCCTGCTTGATCCGCTGCACCAGCGCATCCGGCAACTCTGCCGGATTGGGCCCTTCCAGATGAGCCACCAGCGCCGCGTCGCCTTGCGTCTCCGCCTGACTCCGGCAATTTGACCGCGCCGCCTCCGTCACCTTCACAGAAGGAATTCCCAGGCTCTGCAACGCCTTCGATACCCGGCTCTCAATCTCTCCCTGCTTCGACACTGAAACGCTCTGCGCAAAATCCTCGACTGCGTATAGCAAACCTCCGCTCTTAATCACGCCGATCCCGACAACATTCATCTTCGGGTCCAACAGGTTCGCGCGATGTGTCGGCGAGTTCATCCACACATATTGCAGTTGCGCCGCAGCCCGCCCCCGCCCCGCCAGGTTCTCTGCAACCGCCGTAAAATGAGCACCCGCCTGCGCCGCCCGCGTAATCAGATCCGGTTCGCCCGGATATTGATGTTCGATGCTCCCCTCAGACACCATGCGCTTTGCATGAATCCTCGCCGCTCTTGCCAATGCGCTGTTCCATGCCAGCGGAGCGATCCCATGCTGGGCGCGAAACTGGTTCGCCATCTGCAACAGCGCCCGCTCCTCAGGCGATGCATCTGTTTGGGCCTTCGCTGCCGCAGAAGCCACCATAAGAAAGCCAAGTAGAACCACTCCCAGTCGCCGCATCATAATCATCTTTATACCTTCTGCTAATACCAAGTCCCCGGCCAGCCGCCGGGATGAGATGTACAACCTCCAACTCACGTCATCTCGACCGAAGCCGCGCAGCGGCGAGTGGAGAGACCACTGTATTTATGACTTATCATTCCGCAGTCCAGCGAAAAAATCCGCTTTTGCTCTTGACTCATCCTGCCACAAACGCTCGGGTGCCCCATCCATCGCGGCCTTATCGCGATGGGCGGGAATGCACAAATCTAAACCCACATCATCTCGACTTCGCCCGCTCCCACCTTTACCGCACGTCATCTCGACCGAAGCCGCGCAGCGGCGAGTGGAGAGACCCCTGTATTTATGACTTATCATTCCGCAGTCGAAGAAAAAAGAATCCGCCTTCCTCAACCCCTACTCCATACGCAGCGCTTCCATCGGGTCCACCCAGGCTGCCCGCCATGCCGGAACGGTTGCAGCGATCCCGCACACCAGCAGCAACAATACAGCAACGACACTTAGTGTTGACGGATCAAGCATCTTCACTCCAAACAGGAATGATTTCACCGCATGTCCCGCAGCCCATCCTCCCACGACTCCCGGTATCAATCCAAACAACACCATCATCCCAGCCTGCCGGACTACCAGCCATGTTGCGCGAGTTCGTGAAGACCCCAGCGCCATCCGTATTCCAATCTCTCTTCGCCGCAGTTCTACGGAATAAGCCAGTACCCCATAAATCCCAATCGCTGACAATATCAAAGCCACTCCGCCAAAACCTGCCACCAGCCGCAGCGCCAGTCGTCGCTGATTTAACGATTGCGCAATCCCTTCCTCCATTGGCCGCAGACTCATCTCTGCCATGTCTGGCGCAACCTGCTTAATCGCCGCGCGCAGCTCTTTATTCACTATCGCCTGCGGCAATGCGGACCGCACGGCAAACTGCCCACCCATGATGCTGTATAGCTGGTTCACCTCGGTTCCCTTTGGCAGTTGCAGATAATCCATGTACACCATCGGCTCATACGGAGCGCCAAGGTTGCCGCCTTGCAGCTCGTTCTCCACGACGCCCACTACAGTAAAGGTTTGCGTAAACGGCAGGTCCGAGTCCTTCTCCTGTGGCCTCCGATGCAGCTTCACTCTTGCGCCAATCGGATCACGTCCCTCAAAATATTTTTTTACGAACGCGTCATTCACCAGCGCCACCATTGCCGGACTCGAATCATCCTGGGGCAAAAACCCACGCCCCTGCAACAAGCGCATTCCACTCGCGCGGACGAAATTGGCGCTCACCAGACTATAAAAGGCCGTATCTCCTTCATGAAACACGCGCCCACTCACTTCAGTCGTACCGTTCAGTGACACATTGGAATTCGAAAATGGGATCGAGCTCTGCATCGTCGCGGACTCCACCCCAGGCAGCGCCTCGAACCGTTCCAGCAAACGGGCAATCGTCTGCCGCGAAAGCTCTGGGTCTTGATGTTGATTCTGTGGCATCAACACCAGTGTGGTTACGCCATGCGGATCGAACCCAAGCTTCACGTTCTGCAATGCCTTGAATGTCCTCACAAACAATCCACTCGTCACCAGAAGCACGCATGTCAGCGCAATCTGCAGCGTCACCAATAAGCCAGGTAACCGCGACCTTTGCGTAACGTGCTTTGTCATCGACCCGGCGCTCGTCTGTCGCCAGATAGCGAATGTCGGCGCAAGTGATGCCAGCGCTCCCACTACCAGCGCCAACAGCACACAGGCCGCAAACATCGCAGGGTGTATCGCCAACTCATCAAAACGCGAGAACTGCGGCCCATACGCGGTTCGCACAATGGCAACCAGCGCATACGCCAGCACACCTCCAAGGGCCGCCCCAAGCAGCGAAACCACTACGCTTTCCGTCATCACCTGTTGCAGAAGTCTCCCGAAGCTCGCTCCCAGTGCCGATCGAACTTTCATCTCTGCCAGGCGTCCCGTCGCGCGGGCAATCTGCAGGTTCGCAGCATTTGCGCAGGCAATCAGCAGCAACACCCCAACTGCTCCCAGCAGAGCCATCAGCGGCAATTGCATACCGCCCGTCAGGTAGTCCTCATAAGAACGCATCACAAGCGCGTCGCCACTTGCCCCGTTCCCTGTCTTCGAGTGTGTAAAAATACTGTTTGCCTCCGCAAACGCTTGTTGCTCCGAGACACCCGGCTTAATCCGGGCCATCACCATGGCTGAGTCATTAAACAAGGTGTCTTCACCCTTCGCATTCAGCGAAATAGGGGTATACACCACTGGCCCTTCTGTACCTTGAGGAAAATGAACTCCGTCCGGCAACACTCCAACTACAGTCCGCAGTTGTCCGGAGAGCTTGATCGCCGAGCCAACTGCTTTTGGGTCCTCATGCAATCGTTCCCGCCAGAACGCCGAACTCACAACAGCAACCGGCGCATTCTCGTCCGCGCTTCCCAATAATCGTCCAAACCTCGCATGGATACCCAGCATCTCGAAAAATTGTGGCGCTACCTGCGTGAACAGTGCCCAGCGCGTCCCATCAGATGTTCCGACAGGTCTTACTGTGACGTTATATTCACTCACCGCGGCGAACGAATGGTTGTCGCGGCGCAATGTTTCTATCTGTTTGTAGCTCAGGTTATATGTTGTTCCTTGTTTTTGGTTCTTCGCGGAGATCATTACCAGTTGTTCCGGATGAGGCAGCGCTACAGGCCGCAACAGCACCGAATCTACAATCGCCAGCATTGCCGTCACCGACCCCAGACCAAGCGCCAGCGTAAGCACCACTGTGGCCGCATATCCTGGAGCGTTCCTTAGCCCACGCAGCGCATACCGGAGGTCCTGGAGCAGACGCTCCAGCCAGAGCCATCCCCATATCTCACGAGACCTTTCCGCAGCCAGCAGGACATTCCCAAACTTCTTCATCGCAGCTTTTCGCGCCTGCTCCGGCGTCATTCCAGCCTCAATATTTTCTTCCGTTTCGAGGTCGATGTGCGTCTGGATCTCGTCTTCAAGTTGGGCCTTGCGGTTTTTCCACCAGTCCATGACAAACCCTTCTGCTGGAGCAATTCTCCTGTTGGTGTAGAGGAGGGGCTTCGAGTTTATGGCCGTTTTCTCTCAAGGAAAACGGCGCTCCTCGAAATCTCCCGCTCCATAGTTACAGGAGAATTGCTCTAGCTGCGTCCTTCAGCCAGAGGCGCAAGAATACGCGAGATCGCCTCAGAAAGCCGCTGCCACTTCGACGTCTCGAAATTCAGCTTCTCCCGGCCCTTTGCCGTAAGCCGATAAAATCTGGCCTTGCGATTATTCTCCGAAACCCCGTCCTCAGCGACGATAAGCCCCAGCTTCAAAAGTCGCTGCAGCGCTGGGTAAAGTGACCCGTGCCCCACTTGCAACACCTCATCCGACCTCCGCTCAATCGAGCGTGCGATAGCATGACCGTGCGCAGGCCCAAACGCAATCGTCTGGAGGATCAGTAGGTCCAGCGTTCCTTGCAGAAGTTCGAGTTGATCGTCAGGCCCTCTAGTCGACATTCGACCTGAATGTAGAACTTTCTCAGGTCGAATGTCAAGGGGAGCATGTCTACCCATGAATCGCCTTCCGATGTCGAAGCATCTGGTAGGTTGAAATCAACAAACGGTGACACCATGTCCAAAGCTCTCTTCTGCCCCACCTGTCGCAAAGTTGTTCTCGCCACTGACGAGCACTTTCCCTTCTGCTCCGACCGCTGCCGTCTCATCGATCTCGGCAAATGGGCCAGCGGAGATTACAAAATCTCTTCTCCTATTCAGGACCCCGATGATCTTGAAGAACTGGCGCGTTCTCGCCGCAATCCAAACGGCAGCGACGAAGACTAGAACCAACTTAGTCCAGGGCCTCGAAATTGCCCTGTCAAGACCAGTTTCTCGCCATAACTCTGCTAACCTATTTGTAATCAGGTGTTTACCAGACAAGATAAAGTGCCGATTTAAACCTACGCTCTTGTTACACTAAATATGGAGATTTCAGTCTCGGATTTGGTCTGTAAGGGCTTGAACAAGCATAAATCTTTTGAATAGAATAGTTTACATATAAAGTATCTGGATTCAATGCTTTACCTCTTTCAGCCAACAACTAACTCCTGTGAATTCAAAATTTTAGATCATAAGTACCCGGGGGAGGGGTACCACCGCCAATGCCTAACTCCAGCGTTCAATTCCATCCCCCATCGGAGCGGAAAACCCTTTGGGCCTGGATCATCGGCACCTTCTTCGGCGCTGGTCTGCTCAAGCCCGGTCCGGGAACGTATGGCTCCGCTGCCGCCGTCCTGATCTGGTTTTTCGCCGCGCATCTGCTTCCTTTCACCTTCTCGACGCTGGCCATCGCGACCCTCATCGCCGCCATTGCTGTAACTCTCATCGGAATTCCTGCTGCAACCATCGTTGCCCGCGAATCCGGCCGCAAAGATCCAGGCCACGTCGTTATCGACGAAGTCGCCGGCCAGCTCATCGCGCTGATCGCGGTTTCTCCCGACTGGCAGCACGCTGCACTCAGCTTTGTTCTCTTCCGCTTCTTCGACATTCTCAAGCCACCACCGGTTCGCCAGCTCGAGCGCCTTCCCGAAGGCACAGGCATCATGCTCGACGATGTTGCCGCAGGCGTTCTTGCGCTGGTCCTCGCGCAATTGGCACGTCTCGTCTTCTGAGGCTTGCGCTTACCAATCGCAGCGCATACCGTAAATTAACCGATGAGCCTTTTTCACCCTCACGCTGGCGCGCCCCACCTCGACTACGTCACTCCTTCCGCAGCCATGCCTGGCGGAGAAACAGAGGTTCACGGCCTCAATCTCGGCCCCGCTGAGCACGTCATTCCCCGCGCCACAATTGGAGATACAGCCGCTCCGGTCGTCCTCAGCCGCCCAGACCGCGCTACCATCCGAATTCCTGATGGCGTCATCACCGGAGATCTCATCCTGCATCGCAATGGCGCAGCCAGCAATCCGCTGAACTTCCGCATTGCCGTCCCCATGGCGGAAAATCTTCATCCCGTCGCCAATCCTGCGGTCGATGGTGACGGCAACGTCTACGCGACCCTGTCCGGCGATCGCGGCCAATCGACTCCAGTCTCCATCTTCCGCATCCAGCGTGACTTCCAGATGACCCCCTTCGTCCGCGATCTGCTCAATCCGACCGGTCTCGCCTTCTCGCCCGACGGTCAGCTCTTCGCCAGCTCACGCGCCGAAGGAACCGTCTACCGCATCTCTCCCTCGGGAGCCATCTCCACCTACGCTGAAGGAATGGGCATCGCAACCGGCATTGCCTTCGACCGCGACGGCAACCTCTTCGTCGGAGATCGCTCCGGCACAATCTTCAAAATTGCTCCTGGCGATGCTCATGGTCTCAGCGGCGAAATCTTCGTCTACGCTACGCTTGAGCCCAGTATCGCTGCCTATCATCTGGCCTTCAACGACGAAGGTGTGCTCTTCGTCAGCGGTCCGACAACCAGCAGCAATCAGGCCATTCACGCCATCGACCGCGACGGCAACACTACCGTCTTTTATCAGGGACTTGGCCGCGCGCAAGGCATGGCTTTCGATGCAGAAGGAAACCTCTATGTCGCCGCCAGTCTTCACGGCAGGCGCGGTATTGTGCGCATCACGCCAGAGCGCGAGGCATCACTTGCCGTCTCCGGACAAAACCTGGTCGGATTAGCTTTTCTTGAAGATGGCTGCGCGGCGCTGGCCACTCGCGATGCGCTTTATCATATCGACCTGGGCATCGAAGGCAGATCGCTTCCGTAAGAGCACATCAAAGCCGAATGACTGCCAAAGATACCAAATATAGTTTTCACTTTGAACCAAGCCCCCCTGCTCGTGTACAGTTATCCCGCAGCACAAAAAAGCCCAACCGGCCTAAGCCAAAAATAAACTCTCCAAGGAGGAGATGTGATCTCTCGACGTGACTTTCTCGACACCCTCGCGGTAGGAGCGGCAGGCCTCGCCGTCAGCTCACCGGCCAGAAGCTATGCTCGCATCATCGGCGCAAACGATCGCCTCAACTTCGCCGTGATTGGCCTCAACGGTCGAGCCTATGCACATCTGTCTGCTCTCAAGGCCAACAGCATGGATGTTCAGATCACGCACGTCTGCGATGTGGAAAGCAATATCCTCCAACGCTTTGCCAATCGACTGCAGAAGGACTTTAGCTATTCCGCCAAGACCGAAAAGGATTTCCGCAAAGTACTCGCCTCCAAAGACGTCGATGCCATCACCATCGCGACTCCCGATCATTGGCACTCGCCCATGGCTATCGCCGGACTTCAGGCTGGAAAGCATGTCTACGTGGAAAAGCCCTGCAGCCATAATCCTGCTGAGGGCGCGCTTCTGGTGGAAGCCCAGCGCAAATATGGCAAACTCGTCCAGATGGGAACACAACAGCGTTCTTCTCCTCACACCATCAAAATCGTTAACGATATTCACAATGGCCTGATTGGCCGTGCCTATTTTGCTAACTGCTGGTACTCCAATACCCGCAAGCCCATCGGCGTCGGCAAAGTTGTTCCCGTTCCCGCCACGCTCGATTGGGACCTCTGGCAGGGACCTGCGCCTCGGCAGCCTTACAAAGATAATGTTCAGCCCTACAACTGGCACTGGTTCAAAATCTGGGGAACAGGCGAGACGCTCAACAACGGGACACATGAAGTGGATGTCGCTCGCTGGGCACTCGGCGTCGATTTCCCCAACAGCGTTGTCGGCTCCGGAGGACGCTACCACTACAAAGGAGACGACTGGCAGTTCTACGACACGCTCGTCACTAACTTCAACTACGACGACAAGATGATCTCCTGGGACGGAAAGTGCTGCAATGGGATGAAGCTTTATGGTCGTGATCGCGGCACAACCATCATGGGAACCACCGGATCAGTCCTCGTGGATCGAGGCGGCTATGAGGTTTACGATCTGCATGGCAAAAAGACAGACGAGTTCAAGGCTGGCACTCACACCACTTCGGCCGACCTTGTCGGAGCGGATTCCATGACTAATCTGCACTTTGCCAACTTCATTGCCGGCATTCGCACTGGCGAAAAACTGCACGCTCCCATCGACGTTGGCAATGTCGCCGTCACCATGTTGCAGCTCTCAAATATCGCATGGGAAGTAAACCGCGAGTTGAAGCTGAACCCGAAGAACGGTCATATTATCAACGATCCCGAAGCGATGAAGAAGTATTGGGGACGCGAATATCAAAAGGGCTGGGCCCCGCACCTCTAAGCTCCACGCTCTGGTTTATCTCGCAAAGGGCGGACTTCGGTCCGCTTTTTGTGTTTTCCGTGATACACAGATTAGATAGCGCCTATTGCCGCACACCAGAACCAGCTCCGCTCAGGACTATGCATGATCGCTGAAATTATCGCTGTCGGCTCAGAGATGCTGACCCCAAACCGGCAGGACACGAACTCCCTCTATCTGACGGCACAGCTCAACGATCTGGGCGTCGAGGTTGCCTTCAAGACAATCGTCGGCGACAACTCGCAACACCTCACAGAAGCTGCGAGAATCGCTATCGCTCGCGCCGACATCGTTCTCCTCTCTGGCGGGCTTGGACCGACCGAGGACGATCTTACCCGCGAAGCAGTCGCTGCCGCGCTCGGCATTGAATTGCATCCCGATCCCGATACTCTGGCGGCGATGTACAAACGGTTTGCTGCACGCCAAATGGCGATGCCGCCGAACAATGCCAAACAGGCTGATTTGCTCGACGGTGCGCAACTACTAGCAAATAAGAATGGAAGCGCGCCGGGCCAGTATCTCGATACTGTTGTCGATGATCATCGCAAGATCGTTATTCTGCTTCCCGGACCGCCAGGAGAGTTGAAGCCACTCTTCTATGACGTGTGCCGGCCTCTCCTGGCTGCGTCGCTTCCGCAGCGGCATTTGGCACGACGCATGTTGCGGATGGCGCTCATTCCAGAGTCAATCGTCGATGCACGTACAGCACCAATCTACAAGCAATATGCGGACGTGGAGACCACGATTCTGGCTGGATCAGGCGAGATTCAACTTCACTTTCTCTGCGCGAAACCTGCGCTTCAGGAGGCCAAGGCTCGCGTCGATGAAGTTGCAGGAAAGATCGAGCACGAGATGGATGATGCCATCTTCTCGTCCAATGGCGAATCGCTCGAAGAGGTCGTGCTGCTGATGCTGGGGATTCGACATCTTACCCTTGCAACTGCCGAAAGCTGCACCGGCGGTCTTCTGGCGCAGCGCTTCACCTCAGTCCCTAACAGCTCCAGCGCCTTTGTTGGCGGAGCTGTGGTTTATACAACAGAACTCAAGATGGCTTTCTGTGATGTACGAAAAGAGACCCTCGATACCAAAGGTGCGGTTAGCGAAGAGACCGCCCGCGAACTCGCCGAAGGTATTCGCAGGCGTACCGGCGCATCAATCGGTATCTCCCTTACCGGTCTCGCTGGACCAGGAGGCAGTCCATCCGGACCTGATACAGAGAAACCGATTGGCAGGGTTTATATAGGACTTGCCGATGCTCAGCAAACAAAGGTCATCGAATTGAACCTAACCGGAGACCGCGAGCGCATCCGCTACTGGGCCACGCAACATGCTCTTGAGGCCATTCGGAGACATCTGCTCTGACCGGATTACCGGAGATTAACTCTTGCTGATTCATTCGCTTGATAAACTCATCCAGAAGACTCTCACCTGAAAGACCATGAACTCCTGGCTGATCTCCATTCCGCTGGCGTATCTCCTCGGCTCAATTCCCTTTGGCTATGTCCTTGTAAAGACTTTTCGCAAAGAGGACATTCGAGCCAGTGGTAGCGGCAACATTGGTGCAACCAACGTTGCCCGCTCGGGAGCGAAAGGGCTCGCTATTGCGACACTGCTTCTCGATTTGGGCAAAGCGTTTGTTGCCGTCAAAATAGCGCAGCACATCGCGCCCGGCAACTACGATATCGCTGTCGCTGCGGCTGTCGCGGCCATTCTTGGACATATCTTTCCCGCATGGCTTGGCTTTCGCGGCGGCAAAGGTGTTGCCAGCGCTCTCGGCGTTTTTCTGGCGCTCTCCTGGCCAACCGCTCTGGCGACCTTGGCTGTTTTTGTCGTTATCTTTGGGCTGACGCGTTATGTTTCGCTGGCATCGATCATCTCCGCAGCGACGTTGCCCCTGTTTGGTCTCCACTTCGTCGCTGAACACACGCCAGTTATTGTCACGGGTTTCATCGTTATTCCTGTGCTCATCATCGCCAAGCATCATCAGAACATCCGCCGTTTACTTTCCGGCACAGAGAACCGTTTCGGCTCGCGAAAGGCAGCGGCATGAGCCGAATTGCCATTCTTGGAGCAGGTGCCTGGGGCACTGCACTGGCGCTTTCGCTGGCCCGTCGCGGCGGACATGAGATTGTGCTGTGGTCGCACTCTGCGCCACTGGCCGAACAACTGAACGACGTCGGCGAAAACCTGCCTTATCTGCCCGGCTTCACACTGCCTGCCGACATTCAGGTGACCTCGGATCTTCCCGGCGCCATCTTCGAGGCGGATATTCTGTTGTGCGTCACACCATCACAGCATCTGCGCGGAGTTATCAGCGACATTGCGCCCCTGCTGACACGCGACCAGATCATCGTCAGCGCCAGCAAAGGCCTTGAGGAATCGACGCATCTGCGTATGTCTCAGGTGATTGCCGCAGTTACCAGCAACCCCTGTGTTGTGCTTAGTGGCCCTTCTTTCGCGCAGGAAGTAGCGCATGGCTATCCCACTGCAATTGTCGCGGCCTCCGCAGTTCCCAATCTGGCCCAGGCGATTCAGCAGAGCTTCTCTTCGCCCAGCCTGCGCATCTATACCAACGATGATGTTGCAGGCGTTGAGTTGGGAGGAGCGCTCAAGAACGTGATTGCGCTTGCGTCAGGCATTGTTCATGGGCTCAATCTTGGACACAATTCAGCCGCAGCGCTAATCACTCGCGGCATCGCTGAGATTACGCGTCTCGCTGTCGCCTGTGGTGGACGCCGGCAGACGCTGGCCGGACTCTCAGGCATTGGCGATCTGGTGCTTACC
The DNA here is from genome assembly GCA_035656355.1 of Edaphobacter sp. GTDB lineage: Bacteria > Acidobacteriota > Terriglobia > Terriglobales > Acidobacteriaceae > Edaphobacter. Next base: position 41,723 of record DASRSR010000051.1, on the reverse strand, counting down.
TGCACTGGAACCCTCTCTCGAAACCGTTCAGTCGGAATTGAACTTGGACGCGGGCGCCAGCTTGCGGATATTCTCGATGGTCTCCACGGCAAAGTCGCGGAAGGCGTTCGCTGCACAACCGCCGCGCTTGGACTGGCCACCCGCTATGGCGTGGAAATGCCCATCTCCGAACAGATGGAAGCCATTCTGCACCACAACAAAGCTCCCAAAGAGGCGATCCGCGACCTGATGTCCCGTCCCGGGAAGGATGAATAATCCAACCGCTTCCATCTTCAGAATGAAGAACGGCATCTTATATGTGGTATGAACGGTCCGAATGACAACACTGTTGATACCCATCAACCCAAAGATGACGGCAGCTTTCTTCTTGTGGTCATCTTTTCGGGAATCGCTCTTCTCGTTGGCTTTTTCGTTGCCTACCTCATCGTAAGTGGAGCAGGGAAAAGGCTTATTCCTGGGAGACATAACCCTCATCCCACCTCGCAGCTCTCTCTGCCCGGAACGCCTCCGAGTGCGACTGAATCACCATTCATTTTTCTGCAACAATCAAATTTAAATCGTGTCTAATAGGACTGAGGACTTGACCCGGTTGAACGTTTCCGGGCTGGTACTTGAACCTGTTGTCCGCGAAGACCGGGGATCGACGCACTAACCGGGAAGACGAAGGACCGCAGGAAGGTAGGCCATGAAGATCATCCGTGTTGTGAAACATTCGCTTGGAATTGCGGCGCTTGCCGGAATGTTGCTGGTAGCAGCTCCACGTTCAGCTCATGCAGGCGTATTTATTAGCGTTGGCATAGCTCCACCCCCCATTCCGGTCTATGTACAACCTCCTATTCCCGGCGACGGATATATCTGGACCCCGGGTTATTGGGCGTGGAATGGCGATGGCTACGTCTGGGTGGATGGTGCCTGGGTGATGCCGCCTTATGTTGGTGCGCTTTGGACCCCCGGATACTGGGGTTGGGGCAATGGCGGATATTTCTGGAACGCCGGGTATTGGGGACCCACCATTGGCTACTACGGTGGTATTAACTATGGCTTCGGCTACTTTGGGACAGGCTTTTACGGCGGATATTGGCATCACCGGCGGTTCTGCTATAACCGCGCTTATAACAACTTCGGACATTATCGTGGTTTCCACGGCGTCTATAACCGTCCCTATAACGGTTATGTAGGACGGCCTGGCGGTCATGGCTTGAGTTATGCCAGCCGGGTAGAGACACGTCATTTTGATGGCAATCGCGGTGCCACGATCAACGGCCGCAACTTTGGCAACCATAATTTTCCCAGCAATGGCAGTCAGCACAGTATCGCCAATAATGGACATGGCTTTGCGAATGGGCAGCAACACAATGTTCCAGCACAAAACCGCGGAAACTTTGCAGCCGGAAACCATGGTGGAGCTTTTGCCAACCAGCATAACGTCCCGGCAAACAGCTTCAACCATAGCCAAACTTTCGAAGCGAACAATGGAATGCGTTCCTACAACCGGGGAAATAATACACGTAGCTTCTCGCAGCCAGCTCAGCGGAGCTATAACATGCCAAACCGAAGCTTCGCTCAACCAAATCGCAGCTTCGGTAACCAGAGCCGGTCTTATTCGACGCCAATGGCACGCCCTAACTTTGGAGGAAACAGTGGAGGGTTCCACGGGAATGCCGGCAGCTTCCACAGCAACATGGGAGGTGGAGGCGGATTCCACGGCGGCAATATGGGCGGTGGATTCCACGGCGGTGGCGGTGGAGGTTTCCATGGCGGCGGAGGCGGTTTCCACGGCGGCCGACGCTAATTACTGAATCGATATCAGAGGGCTGAGAAATTCTCAGCCCTCTGATATTTCACATCGCTTTTTGGCCAGCAAGTCTCAATACCATCTCACCGATTACTTGAACGGCGTCTGGATGTGCCAAAGGCCGTGCGCGGTCTCCCATCTCCCTGCGCAGCGTATCCTCCTGCAACAACCGCAGCAGAGTCGCCAGCAATTTTTCTTCTGTCAGATCACGCTCCAGAAGCATCTCTGCCGCACCTGCCGCGACAAATGCGTCGGCATTTTTTCTCTGATGGTCGTCAGCAGCCAGTGGAAACGGAACCAGAAGCGCTGGCCGGCCAGCGGCAGCCAGCTCAGCAATTGTGCTGGCACCGCTACGGCACAGAATCAGGTCAGCCGCTTCAAACTGAGCAGCCATGTCATCGAGATACGGCGTAACCCGTACCCGGTCCATCTCGATTCCAAGCTGCCGATAAATCTCCAATGTCGCGTCACCATGGCGCGCCCCAGTCTGATGGACTACTTCGAGCGTAGGTACGGCAGCGAGCAAGCGATCCATGATTCGCGGCACCAGCTCATTGAAGATACGTGCGCCCTGGCTGGCACCGAAGACCAGCAACCGCTTGTTTGTACCGAATGGCCTTTCGCCAATCGCAAAGAATTCAGGCCGCACCGGAGTTCCTGTCACTCGCGCATTGCGAAAGTAGCGGCGCGTCTCCTCAAAGTTGACTGCTGCAGCAGAAACGGCCTTGCCCACCAGCCGGTTTGCCAGGCCCGGGACTGCATTCGGCTCAAACGCCAATGTAGGCATTCGCAGAAGAAGCGCTGCCATCATCCCCGGTCCGGAAGCATATCCACCGACGCCGATCACAACATCCGGTCGAAATTTTCGCAGCAATCCAACACAACGCCCGATGCCAAGGGGAAGATCAAGCAATGTACGCAGGCGGGTCGCTATGCTCACGTTCTTTAGTTGGCCAACGTGGATAAGTTCCAGCGGAAAGCCGGCCTCGGGCACCAGACGCGTCTCAAGCCCACGAGCCGTCCCCAAGAACAGTACCTCGGCGCCTGCGGCATCGCGGAGTTGACGGGCGATCGCCAGAGCCGGAATAACATGGCCGCCGGTGCCGCCTCCCGCGATCAGGATTCGAAGCTTTCTCCAGGACGTAGTGGCGTGATTGACCTCCGCGCCCATCAATCAATCTCACGCGTCACGTTCAGCAACACGCCCATACACGCCATGGTTACAAAGAGCGAAGTACCTCCAAAGGAGATGAAGGGCAGCGTAATTCCCTTGGTGGGCAGAATGGCTACAACAACGCTCATATTGAAGAACGCCTGAATCAGTACCGCCGTGGTAATGCCAAAGGCCAGAAACCGGGCAAACGGATCGGTTGACAGGAACGCTGCCCGCAAACCGCGATATCCAAAGAACACGAACAGAGAAACCACGAGCAGAGCTCCAATGAGCCCAAGTTCTTCACAGATATTGGCAAAGATGAAGTCTGTGTGCGGTTCAGGCAGATAGAACAGTTTCTGCCGGCCTTCCATCAGTCCCAGGCCACGAATTCCACCGGTACCGACAGCGATCAACGATTGCAGGATATGGAATCCGGTGCCACGCGGGTCTGCCTCTGGGTTGATGAATGCAAGCATACGCGCACGTCGCCAGGGCACGCGGAACAACAGATAATAAAGCACGGGAGAAGCAGCTATCAGCGCGAAGCCGATATAGCGCAACCGCAAACCGGCAAGATAGAGCATCAACGCGGTCACCGCAGCACAGACGATCGCAGTGCCCAAGTCAGGCTCTAAAAGAATAAGCCCAATAAACAGCAGTGGCGGTAAAGCGGCACGTGACACGGTTCCGCGCCAATCGTCCATGCGATGCACGCGTGTCTGCAAAAAATAAGCCAGGAACAGCACCAGTACAGGTGTTGCCAGTTCCGATGGTTGAAAACTGAGACCTCCGCCAAAGCGAAACCAACGATGCGTATTGTGCGAATCGCGACTGAGAAAAACTCCCATCAGCAGCAGCATGGTTATCGCAACCGTGGGAAAGACAACTCTGGGATTGTTATAGCGGCGATAATCCACCTGCATAAGAATGACCAGCGCGATCATTCCAAACCCGGCCCAGATCGACTGCCGCACCATAAAGTAATACGCTGAGCCGAACTGGGACTTAGCCATTACGGCAGAGGCGGAAAACACCATGACGAGTCCAAACAGCACCAGCAGCAGCACAACTCCGAAGAGCCACTTGTCCACCCCTACTCTCTTCGCCATTCCGCCTGCTTCCTGCTAATTCAACTCATTGACCAGTTGCCGGAAGATCCGCCCCCGGTGCTCGTAATTTTCAAACTGATCGAAGCTCGAGCAGGCAGGCGCCAACAACACCACGTCTCCGGGTGCGGCAGCGCTGGCCGCTTCATTTACAGCTGCCTGCATCGTCTCCGCTGAGACTATCTTCACCACTCCATGCAACTGACGCTCAATCTTTTCCGCGGCTGAACCAATCGTATAAACAACTTTGACGCGTTGCTTCAGTAGATCAGCCATCGTAGCGTAGTCGGAGTCCTTGTCCTTGCCACCCAGAATGAGATGGATGCCGCCGGAAAACGAACTTACAGCCTTCACAGCTGCATCCACATTGGTCGCCTTGGAGTCATTGTAGTAATCGACTCCATGCAGATTGCGAACAAACTCCAGCCGATGTTCCACCGCTTTGAAAGCGGCGACCGTCGCACGAATCTTATCCGCTGGAATACCCGCCAGGCGCGCTGCACAGACCGCCGCCAGCACGTTCTCAACATTGTGCGCGCCTTTCAGAGTGATTTCGGCCAACGGCATCACCGGCTCAGGCTTTCCACCCTCGCGGTCGAGAAAGAAGATACTGTCCCCGTGGACAAATGCACCCTGCTTAATTGCGCGTCGCGGACTGAACCAGTAGATCTGCGCCTTGGTCTTCGCGGCGACCATCTGCGTTGGCTTGTCTTCGGCGTTCAGAACCAGAAAATCGCTGGGCTGCTGGTTCTCGGTAATCCGTGCCTTGGCGGCAGCATAGTTCTCGAAGCTGCCGTGACGGTCCAGATGGTCAGGCGTAATGTTGAGTACAAGCGCGATCCACGGATGGAACTGCTCGATGGTCTCCAGTTGAAAGCTTGAGACCTCCAGCACGTTGACTGTCTCGGGCGTACTCTTTGCCACCAGATCGATCGCAGGCATTCCGATGTTGCCGCCTACCAGCGTAGGCCCGCCGGCATCGATGAATATTTTGCCTAGAAGTGTCGTCGTTGTAGTCTTCCCGTTAGAGCCGGTAACGGACACGATCTTGCCTTTTAGAAAGCGACTTGCAAGCTCCAGTTCGCCAATCACCGGCAGCCCAAACGCCTTGACCTGCTTCACCTCGGGTGTATCCATGGGCACGCCCGGCGAGACGACGATCAGGTCCTGCCGGCGAAAGGTCAGCAGCCCATGGCCACCAGACTCCACCATAATGCCCGCATCCAACAGCGCAGGAATCTCCTTGGCCAGCGCCTCGGCGCTGCGTGTATCGCTAACTGTTACCTGTGCACCCTGACGACGCAGAAACAGAGCGGATGACAGTCCGCTCTTGCCCAGCCCGACTACTAAAACCCGTTTGTTCTTCAGTTCCATCATCTGATTCTCTGTTGTGGCCTATCGCAATTTCAATGTGGTCAGCGCAAATAGTGCAAACACGAGCGCCATAATCCAAAAACGCGCAATCACCTTGGACTCTGACCATCCCATCAACTCAAAGTGATGGTGTAGCGGGGCCATCTTGAAGATGCGTTTTCCATTGCGCAGTTTGTAACTTCCAACCTGAAGCATCACGCTCAGTGCTTCCAGAATAAATACCCCGCCGATGAACGGCAGCAATAGCTCCTGTTTGATGACGACTGCCACTGTACCAATGGCTCCGCCCAGCGCCAGGCTGCCAACGTCGCCCATAAAGACCTCTGCCGGATGCGCGTTATACCAGAGGAAGCCGATACTTGCCCCCACCATGGCCCCGCAGAAGATCGTCAGTTCTCCGACCAGTGGCATACGCGGAAGCTCAAGATACTCACTAAAGACGGCGTGCCCGCTTACATAGGTAAGGACCGCAAGAGCTCCCGCTGCAATAATGGTGCAACCAATCGCCAGACCGTCAAGCCCGTCCGTCAAATTGACGGCATTGCTGGAAAACGAGATCACCAGCACGACAAAAATAACGAATGGAGCAAAGGCCAGCCACCACACATGGGGAACCTGCAACAGGCTATCGATGATGAAACCTGGCCGGAAATTCTTTGCGAACGGCACAATGACCTGAGTCGAATAGATGCCAAGAATATCCATTCTGACCAGAGCTACTGCAAGACCGGCGCTCACCAGAAGCTGTAACCCTAGTTTGGCCCGCGCGGTAAGGCCCTGATTTCTGCGATGCACCACCTTGATGTAATCGTCAGCAAAACCAATAGCGCCAAAACACAGGGTGGATAACATCACCAGCCATACCAGAGGATTCGACAGATCGGACCAAAGCAGCGTTGGCACCAGAATCGAAATAAGAATCAGCACACCACCCATGGTTGGCGTTCCGCTCTTTTTCTGATGCGACTGTGGCCCTTCTTCGCGGATGTATTGGCCAATCTGGAATTCGCGTAGCTTCTCGATGACGTACGGCCCGATCAACAGACCAATCAGCAGCGCCGTCAAACTGGCAAACACCGTCCGGAAGGTCAGGTAGCGGAAGATGCGAAAGAGACGAAAGTATGGAAATAACTTCTGGTAAAGCAGCCAATAGAGCAAGACGTCCGCCTTTGAAAAAGATCGGGAGTGGCGGCCACTGTAGTTTCAGTCGCGGCTCATCGCTATCTTAACAGGCGATTGTCTTTTGCCTGCACAGCATTTTTCCTGAGAATCAAGAAGCATCCCTGTTGATACGAGGATGCCTAGTAAACAATGCCTGCCAGAGCCTGCTCCAGCCGTACTCCACGCGAAGCCTTCAGCAATACAGCATCACCGGCGCGCACATTCGCCTCCAGCCACTCTCCAGCGGCTTTGGCGTCAGGCAAAAAAACAGCATCCAGTCCTGCTTCACGAACAGCTTGAGCCAGAGCCGCGGCGGCCCCTCGAACAGCGACTACTTTTGTAATTCCACGTTCCGCCATATGGCGTCCACAGGCGGCATGGAGCGCTTCGGATTGCGGGCCCAGCTCCAGCATCTCGCCTGCCACCACAATGTGCCGCTCCGCAGGCATTGACATCAATGCATCGACCATTGCATTCAGCGCTTTGGGATTGGAATTGTAACAATCGTTGATCAGCGTGGCTCCGCGCCACTGCATCACTTCTCCGCGTTTGTCGCCAGCGCGCAGTTCGCCCACTGCAGCCGCACATTCCGTGAGAGACATTCCGCTGCGCAGGCCGGTTGCGATTGCTGCCAGTGCATTCAGCACGTTATGTCGTCCCAGCATATGCAACTGCACATCTGCCTGTTCGCCATGAACCTCAACGGTGAAGGTCATGCCGTCAGCTCCGGATTCGGCGATGTTGATTGCCCTGACACCGGCTCCCTCGTTCAGTCCATAAAAGACGGCGCGATCTCCCATCCCTCGGCCAAAGGCAGCGACATAGTTATCGTCATAGTTCAGTACAGCGACTCCGTCCGGCGGGAGGGATTCGACCAGCTCATACTTCGCCCGTGCGATTCCGGCGATGCCATCGTGGAAAAACTCCAGATGCACTGGTCCGACGTTGGATACAACGGCCCAATCAGGCTCGGCAATCCTTGCCAGTGCCGCGATCTCACCGGCATGATTCATTCCCATTTCAATCACGGCTACTTCATGCTCGGGCTCAAGCTTTAGCAATTGCAGCGGCAAACCGAAGCCATTGTTCAGGTTTCCTTGCGACTTCAGCACCTTGAACCGCGATGAGAGCACCTGCGCTACTGCCTCCTTGGTCGTGGTCTTTCCTGCGGAGCCGGTAATTCCAATGACCCGACCGCCCCACTGCCGGCGTACGGCGTTAGCCAGTTTCTGCAAGGCAAGCAAGACGCAGTCTTCACAATCAGCGACCCGAAGCAGCTTTGCTTCATCCACCTCTGCGGGCACAACCCAGCGATTGCTCACCACTGCAGCTAAAGCTCCGGCAGCAAGTGCCGCTGCTACGTAGTCGTGTCCATCCAGCCGTTCGCCTTTTACAGCAAAAAACAGCTCACCTGCTCCGATTGTTCGTGAATCAATCGAATATCCCAGCACTTCCAGTGAGGTATCAAACTCTCCGTCCGCGTGAATCCAGTCGGCGACCTGCCCCAGCATCAGCTTCATGCAATCTCCTTCAAAACTATGGCCGCCACGGCAACATCGTCGAATGGCACAGTCTTATCTCGCAGAACCTGCACCTTTTCATGACCCTTACCCGCCAGCAATACAACGTCTCCGGCGCGGGCCGAACGAATCGCAATCTCAATGGCCCCTGCGCGGTCTTCTTCTACGATGCAGGTTGTGCCGGTCGCGGTGACACCCGCCATAGCCTCTTCAATAATTGCCATTGGATCCTCGCTACGAGGATTGTCGCTGGTTAGCACGACCAGATCGCTGCCCTCGCCCGCGGCTCGCCCCATCTTTGGGCGTTTCGTTCTGTCGCGATCCCCGCCACATCCGAATAGAGTTATGACCCGGCCATTTTTCTGCCTGGCAAGATCACGCGCCAATGCAATCAGATTGCGTAATGCATCATCAGTATGTGCGTAGTCAACCACCACTGTGATGCCAGTGTTTCCCGAAGGAACCACCTCAAACCGGCCTGGCACCTGCGCCCCCGTAGCAGCGGCTGCGACAATCTCATCCAGAGTTAGCCCACGCGCAAAGGCCGCGGCACTTGCCGCCAGCAGGTTGTAGACATTCACACGACCCGTTAGCGGAGAGCGCACTTCGATTGCGCCTGCCGGAGTCGCCATCATAAATTCTGTCTGACCAGCGGTAATGCGCACATTTTCAGCACGAAACTCAGCTCCCTCGTTCAAGCCATAGCGTAAAACCTGCGAGGACGATGATGATGCTAATCTCCTCCCGTAAGGATCATCAGCATTGATCACTGCAATCCGGGGCGGCGGGGCGCCAACGCCCTTGAATAATCGCGCCTTGGCTGCGAAGTAAGCATCCATGGTGCCGTGGTAGTCCAAATGATCTTGCGTCAAGTTAGTAAAGATAGCCACGTCTACTGGCAAGCCCCATACCCGCTCCTGCTCCAGTGCATGACTCGACATCTCCATCACTGCTTCAGTAGCACCTGCCTTTACCCCATCGGCGAAGATTTCGAGCACATCCCGGCTCTCCGGCGTGGTATGTGGCGAAGTTCTGATCTCGCTGCCCACATGCGTCTCAATCGTTCCGATCAGCACGCACGTCCGCTGGACGCTGCGCAGCATCGATTCCAGCAGAAAAGCGGTCGTTGTCTTGCCATTTGTTCCTGTAACTGCACTGAGTGTTAACCGTCGCTCCGGATGACCTAACACCGCTGCGCTAATTTCGGCGAGCGCACGACGTCCATGCCCGACCAGAGCTGCACCTAATCCTGCATGTTCGCGTCGTAAAGATTCGTATGCTGTGCGCGAATCGGTCACAATCGCAGCCGCGCCCTGCGCAATTGCCTGTTGAATGTAGCGATTGCCGTCAGTAGCCCCGCCGCGCATGGCCACGAAGATATCATTGCGCTTCACTCTGCGAGAGTCGTACTCAACGCCTGCAATTTCAACAGGTGAGCCTACAGCTTCCACCGCATTCAAATCTGCCAGAACATCCGTCCACCGCATAAGCTGATTCTAAGCCGCCAATTCATCCGCTTCGCTTTATCGCGTAAACCGGACCACAACTTCTGTGCCGCTCGGAACCATCGTTCCTGCGGCTGGAACCTGTTCGCGAGCCAGACCGCTGCCCACTGGTTTCACGCGCAATCCCACCGTATCGGCACGCTCAATGGCATCCCGCAGTCCTGAGCCCTGAAATGAAGGCACAGCGACACGCTTGCTTGCATCCACCACAATATCTTTCCCATTGGTATTTACCGAGGGCGCCGACGCTACCTGCTGCGATGACAGCGGTGCATTCGTTCCGGCAGAGTCATCTGGCATTGACGAGCTTGTTCCCCCGCTTGCCTTGAACGCAGCAAGCACCTTCTCTGGCAGCAAGCCGGTAATACCTGAAGACTTCTTCGACACCTTTGCCGTAGAGCTGTTCGCTTTATCTTCCGCGACAGATGGGGTCGTGGCTGCATTCGGATTCCGTAATGGATCATCTGCAGGAAGATTATTCGCGTCATCAAACATTGCCGTCAGGTCAGCAATGCTGTTGTCCGGAGCATCGTCCACAACGTCGTCCTTTGCTGTAAGGACGGTCATCTGCTTCTTGGTTTTCACTGGCTGATCATGTGGCACACCAAGGTACTCCAGCACCTCCTGCGCCAATTCACCAAAGACTGGAGCAGCGACCTCGGCTCCGTACTTAATGCCGACTGTCGGGGTATCGATAATGACCGCCACTGAGATAGCAGGATTATTGACAGGAGCAAATCCGGCAAAACTGGTTACCAGTTTCGTATGCGAGTAGGTGTGGGTTACGGGATCGACCTTCTGCGCTGTTCCGGTCTTACCTCCCGCACTATACCCGTTTAATTGCGCCTTTTTGCCGGATCCCTCCAGCACAATTCCCTGCATCATCTTCCGCATCTTTGCTGACGTCAGCCCGGAGATCACGCGATGCGCGCCATCCGGCAGTGGGTCCGGTAATTCGCTTTCCGGGTGGAATGCCGCAGGCTTCAGCCTGGGATCGCCTTTCATTGCATCCGTAGAGCTTAGAAGGATGTGCGGCGGAAGATAGACGCCTCCGTTGGCGATTGTGCTAACCATAGTGACAAGCTGAATCGGTGTAACGCCTACTTCCTGCCCTATGGCCAGGGAACCAATACTGGTCGCGCTCCATCGACTGGGAGGGCGCAATAGTCCCCGTGTCTCGCTGGGCAATTCGATTCCCGTCCGGTCGCCGAATCCATATGCCTTGATGTAGTGATAAAACTTCTGCGGTCCAAGCTTCAGTGCCAGCTTTACAGCGGCTACGTCGCTCGATTTCTCCAGCGCTCTCTGTACCGTCACAACACCCATGCCACGGTCCGAGACGTCATCATGGATCGTCCGACCGAATAGCGTAATGGCTCCGCCCTGGCAGTCGATCAGATCGTCCGGCTGCACACCAGCTGCATCAATTGCAGCAGAGTATGTAACCAGCTTGAAGGTTGACCCTGGTTCATAAACATTGCTCACCGCAATATCAGTCAGCGATCCGGGCTGCATGTGCCGCGAATCGTTTGGGTTGAAACGAGGAGAAATAGCGAGCGCAAGGATCTGACCGGTATGCGGGTCCTGAACAACAATGGTTCCGTGGCTTGCCTTAACCTTCTCCATCTGTGCATCCAGCGCGCGCTCTGCCATGTACTGGATATTTGAATCGATCGACAATACTAAATTCTCACCCGGCAACGGCTGGCGCTCTTCACTGCCCAGCACATGCCGCTTGGCATCAAGCGCGGTAAGCATGCGGCCCGGAGTACCATGCATGTCATCATCGAATTCAAGCTCCAGACCACCCAGCCCCTTATCGTCAGTGCCGACGTAGCCAAGAACCTGCGCTGCGAGATCATTGTTCGGATAAAAGCGCTTAAATTCTTTCTGAAAGTACACGCCCTTCAGGTTCAGTTCGCGCACGCGCTTTGCAGTTTCAGGATCGACCTTACGCGCAACCCAGGCGAAATTACGCGATGCATTGAACCGGGCCAGAATCCGCTTTTCTGATGTGTAACTATCAGCCGGGTCTGTGTGCACAATCTGTGACAACATCTCAGCCGCATTTTCCCGATTATCTCCAAGTTCCGAAGGCACAGCGTAGATGCTATCGACGAGTACCGTCATTGCCAGCTCGCGCAGGTTGCGGTCGTACAACATTCCTCGACGCGGAGCTACCTCAAAGGTCCGCTGCTGCTGCTGTGCTGCCCGGCGCACAAACTCCGAGTGCCGCACCACCTGCACCCATCCCAGCCGCAACGCAATCAGGGCTGTCCATATACAAAAAAACAGCGTCACGTAGACGAAACGGATTCTCCGAATCGGAGCCGTTAACGTCTGACGTGGCGCCTGCTTCATACTTCCTTTGACTCCCGGTCCGAGCTGGACCCTGCTTCTATCCTATTGCCCTGAAAATCCGGGAGCATGGGCCTGAGCCAATACCGGAGCATTCGGATCGCTGCTGCCGTCAGGACGAACGACCTGACCTGGTTGTGGAGCGGCGAGGCCAAGCTGCTTCGCAATGCGATCAATGCGCTCAGGGTCGCTCAGTTCGGCTTCGGTCAACCGAAGTTGGCGGTTCTGCTCGCTGAGATGCTCCACCTGCACCTTCTGCGCTTCGATGTTGTAGCCAATCTCAATGGCGGAAAAATGCTGCCAGACATAAACCATCACCAGCACAAACAGAATGCTCGTCACCGCGGCAAAGCTGCGCATCTCGCGCTTACGCTCTGGGTCGTCGGCCTTCACGATACGGGTATTGTCGATGTGTTTCGTAAAGAAGACCTCGGGCGTCGGTCCGCGGCGCGCTCTGCGCTGCGCCTCAAATAGTTCGCGGTTGCGCTCGGCTGCGGTTACTGCGCGACCATGCGCCTGCCGCCGCGTGCCCATCATCTCGATCTGTTGTCCTGCTATTGCCGTTGTTGCCATCGCGCACCTCGCGTGTGCCTTACCTGAACCTTTGCCGTTCCTTCAGAATTACGAACCGGGCCGGGATCGCTATCGGAAGGAAGGGACTTTGTATTACTGAGTTGTCTTTCGCCTGAAAGAAGGTGGGACAACCCCGGCCCGATCACTTGTTGTTACTTACTCTTCAAATAAGTAACGAATCCTGTACTAAATCTTCACTGCCGCCCGCAATTTTGCGCTTCTCGATCGCGGATTTCTCATCTCTTCCTGCTCGCCGGCAACAACCGGCTTCTTCGTCAAAACTTCAAAAACTTTGTTCCGGGCTGCCTCACGGAACGAATCCTTTACCAGCCGGTCTTCCAGCGAATGGAAGCTAATCAACACCAGTCTTCCACCCGGCTTCAATAGAGATGGCGCGCTCTCAAGCAGCGTCCTGATCTCTCCCAGCTCATCATTCACTCGAATCCGAAGCGCCTGAAAGGTCCGTGTAGCGGGATGAATCTTGTCCCCTTTCATTGATGGGGCCGCGGCCGATACCACTCTGGCTAACTCCGCCGTCGTTGTAATCGGCCGGGCCCTCACAATGGCTCTGGCGATTCTCCGCGACCTCCTTTCCTCTCCGAATTCGTAAATCAGGTTGGCGAGTTCGTTTTCGTCTTCCTGATTTACCACTTGCTCGGCCGTCTCTCCGCTGCGCGTATCCATTCGCATGTCCAGCGGACCTTCGGACCGAAAACTGAATCCTCTGTGCGCCTCGTCCAGTTGCAAGCTGCTTACGCCAAAATCAGCAAGCAGACCGTCCAGACTCCCTGGCTCAATCAGGCTGGAGGCCTTCGAGAACGCCTTCGGCTCAAACACCACTTCCGGCATCTCGCTGCCAAGCTCGGCCCTCACTTCTTCAAGCCTCGCCTTAGCTGCTTCCATCGCCTGCGGATCGCGGTCGAAGCAGATCAACCTGCCCTTCGCGCCCAGCCTCTTCGCAATTGCAGAAGAGTGACCAGCCAGCCCCAGCGTCGCGTCTACATAGACACCGCCCGGCCGCACATTCAAAAACTCCAATGCTTCTTCTAAAAGAACCGGCACATGTTGCGGTTTATTCATCTCTCCCGCCTCTGTGCTCCCCCTGAGGGGCTAGACCCTGCCTCAAACCTGCCTACAATCCAAACTCCGACAGCGCCACCTGATCAGCCTCTGTCATTGGTGCTGTTTCCAGCTCTGCCTTGAACGAATCATGGTTCACTACTTCAAGGAAGGTCTGCACGCCAAATACAACAACCTCGCCCGCAACTTTTGCCGTCTCCCGTAACAACTGCGGGATCAGTAATCGTCCCTGAGCATCCATCTCTGCCATCTGGCCGTAATAGTTGGTTACGTCCAGAAACTTCTTCTTTGCGGGATTCATGGAAGGGATCGCGGCCAACTTCTCCTCAATCTTTTCCCATTCCTTCAGCGGATAAATCTCTGCTCGCTTCCCGTCCTTACTCGTGATGTAAAACTGCGGACCGTAGAGTTCATCCACACGGCGTTTGAACTCAGCCGGCAGTTTCAACCTGCCTTTCTCGTCAACGCGTGTTGGGTGATTTCCGCGAAACATAACAACTTCGATACCGGTCCAGCTTCGAATCTCTTCATGAAGCAGTTCAGCGGAGTAGAATTCCCTCAGATCGTGCTCAAGTTCATCCCTTTTGCTCCACTTTTAACCACTCCGCTCCACCATCCTTACCCAGCAACCATTCGCTGTAAAGCCTTAAATTGCGCAAAATCCTGCATTTCCCACAACCAAATGTGGAAAACTCATCAAATAGTGTATCCAGTAAGATTCAGCACTATATGTAGTGTTAGAGAAGTTGGTTCATACCTTGTATGACACTTGTCTTCGCCAAATTCCTCTGATAGGCGAAATAAAGGCGAATACGAGTGGATGGAGAGAAAAGCGAAGACGCGATTAGATCTCAGCGACTGCCTTCTTGCGTCGCAGAAGCCATATTAGGTAAGCCAGTACTGCAAGGTTGATTAGCAGCAGGCTCAGGCGGAACCAGCTTAGGTGACGCACAAGCTCGTAGAGTTCCCAGGGAAGAAATGAGATGGTCAGAATCAGCGTCAGATATTCGGCCCATACCTTTTCCAGCACCAACCCTACACCTTCGGTCAGTGCAACAACGGAGTAGGAAAATGTGCCCAGACTGATCAATTTCAGCCGATGGATGTCGATGAGTCCTACCTTGTCCAGCAGCAGACCGACGAAGCGGCTCTCTGGATCAAACTTCAGAGCCATGGCAATCCGCATCACAACGTCACCAAGATCCTTGTGGAGCAGGTGAATTGCGCCCATTCCAACGCCAAAAAAGAAAATCGATTTTGCTAACTTGAACAGCCCAATCAGCAGCAAGCCGCGATCATGATGCCTTTTCGTATTCCCGTGAGGGAGTGTCTGCACCACAATTTCCCGACGCCTCGCTACTTCGTTCTGCATCTCCATCCAGTTTCCAGTTGACGAGTGGCGGGAGAGATTGTCAACGCAGCTCGGAAATGTGTTTTGCGAGTACCTGCTCCATCATCCGGCTCAGATATGGCCTTGCCTTCTCCAGCGCAGCTTCTGCGGTCACTCCATACTTTATGCGCAGAGCGTCCACCTTGCCGTGCTCAATAAACTGGTCCGGCCAACCTACGCGCACCACGGGAGTCTGCACTTCAAGGTCATTCAGCGTCTCCATCACAGCAGAGCCAAAGCCTCCCGCAAGAACGTGATCTTCCAGGGTAATCAGCAGCCGAGCCTTTCCACTGAAATGTGCAACGCAGTCACGATCAATTGGCTTGGCAAATCGCGGATTGATGACCGCAGCAGAGAACCCCTCTCCTTCCAGCATCTCTGCCAGCCGGACAGCCTCGGGCAGCATTGCTCCAAGACCGAAGATTGCAACATCGATGCAAGCAGAATCGCGAATCACTTCGGCCTTGCCGATCTCCAGTGCAACTGGGTGCTCCTTCAATGTCGCATTCGGGCCAGTTCCGCGTGGATAACGAATTGCAGAAGGCCCCTCATGCAGCATCGCTGTATACATCATGTCAGCCAGCTCATCCTCATCCTTTGGCACCATGTGGATGATGTTGGGGATCCCTCGCAGATAGCTGATGTCGAATAGCCCATGATGCGTGGGGCCGTCATCCCCACTCAGACCGCCACGGTCCATACAGAAGACCACGGGAAGATTTTGCAGGCAGACATCATGCACGATTGGATCAAATGCTCGCTGCAGAAATGTGGAATAGATCGCGCAAAACGGCTTATATCCCTTCGTAGCCATGCCTGCCGCGAAGATCACCGCGTGTTCTTCCGCAATTCCAACATCGAAGTACCGCTTGGGATGACGCGGCCGGAATAAATCCAGCGCTGTCCCGTTCGGCATCGCTGCAGTAATTGCAACAATCTTCTCGTTCTGGTCGGCCAACTTCGTCAGAGTCTCAGCAAAGATTTCCGAGTACGTCTTCTGCCCGGCTGACTTCGTCTCTCCAGTCTCCGCATCATAAGGTCCCAGCCCATGGAACTTCTTCTGCTTCTCCAGTGCCGGCTGGAATCCGCGTCCCTTCTGCGTAATCGCATGTAGGACGACCGGTTTGTTCTGCGTCTTCAGAAATTTGAAGGTTTCAATCAGCAGCGGCAGGTTATGCCCATCCAGCGGGCCAAAGTAGCTCAGCCCGAACTCTTCAAACAACATACCCGGGCCAATCAGGCCCTTTGCTGCCTCTTCGGCTTTACGAGCAACATGGCGCGCCGTCTTGCCGCCGTATTTTTCCAGAAGCCCCGCCGCTTTGTCATGCAGACTCGATACGGTCGGGTGGGTCACAATCTTGTGAAAGTACTCAGCAATCGCGCCCACATTTTTGTCGATCGACCAGGCATTATCGTTCAGCACAATAATCAGCCGTCGCGTCTGTGCAGCGATGTTATTGAGGGCCTCAAAAGAGATGCCATTGGTAAACGCTGCATCTCCGGCAAGAGCAACGATATGCTCACTGCCACCCGACATATCCCGCGCTACCGCCATTCCCAGCGCTGCACTCAATGCAGTGCCGGCGTGCCCTGCACCGTAGCAGTCGTGTTCGCTCTCGGTACGTAACATAAAGCCGTTCAGACCGCCCGGCTGTCGGATCGTATGGAACAGTTTTTCGCGCCCTGTCAGCAGCTTATGAACATAGGCCTGATGGCTAACATCGAAGACAAAGCTGTCTTTCGGCGTGTCGAAGACATAATGCATCGCCAGTGTCAGCTCTACGACGCCGAGGTTCGGTCCAATATGGCCACCGGTCTTGGCTACGCCGACAATCAGTCGCTCACGAATCTCTTCAGCTAATTCTGTGAGCTGAGGAATCGTCAGCTTCTTTACATCTGCAGGAGATTGAATCGTCTCAAGAAGGTTGCTCATCCAGAACCCATTCTGCAACACCGATCACCGCTACGGCGCGTCTGCCCACCTACGGCAATTGTTAAGTATATCAACCTGCCCAACTTTATCGAGAATCGCTTCCCTTTCAGGACGATACCGTCTGTACGACGCGTGGCTGGGTGGAAAAGTGATTGAGAATTGCCCGTCGTGCCGGATTCTCGACAAAGCGGAAGGCCGCCAGTGAAAACAGGACCACAAACACATAGGAGAACCACGGATCAAACGCTGCAAGGTGCAGATGCTGCGAAAGATGGAACTTGCGTATAAGAATCAGTACGTTAAAGTGCAGCAGATAGAGGCAATAGCTACTTTCCCCCACGATGAGAAGAGGACGCCATGCAAAGGCCGATGCTACTGGATTCTTGCCGCTTAGCCCAAGTACTAACGCAGCAAACAATGGAATCAGCAGACCGCCGTGCATTAGCAAATAAGGAAGATCGTTGATGACACCATAGAAAACTGCCAGCAGAATTGCACTGCTCACCGCAGCTATTGCAAAACGTTGACGGTCCGTAATCGAAAGCGCGTGCTGGAGTTTGCCCAGAGCGACACCCACCAAAAATGTGCAGGTATAGGGTAGCGGCGTGTATTTGAGAAACCGGATCAGATAGGTAGATGTATAACGCGTCACCGGGCCGGTGAGGTGATCCGGATTCAGCAAAAGATAGAGGCTATGCGGAATCAAACCAATTGCCCAGATAACCAATATCACCGCGATCAGACGTTTAGGAGATTTTGGCCAGGGAAGGCGAATCAGCCACGGAAATGCGATGTAGAGCACGACTTCGCAGGAAAGTGTCCAGGCGACAGTGTTCCAGAAGGTAGCTAGGTTGGGACTCCACCCTTGCATCACCAACGGTGTCAACACAACTCCCTGCCAGAACTCCGCATGACTCCGGACTGCCCACTCATCTTCAAGCATCTTGACCGAGATCAGCAATGCTAATAGATAAATCGGATAGAGGCGCGCAAACCGTGCCACCCAAAAGTTGCGCTTATTCAGCTTGCCCGCACGATCCGCATAGTTGTAGGTAAGGATGTAGCCAGAGATGAGAAAGAATACACCCACAAAGACGTAACCGCTGTCGACAAACGGATAGAGCGGCCCCAGATGGGACGGGGTAAAGTGAAAGAGCACAATGCTAAGTGCAAGCAGAGTGCGAATCCCGGTCAAGGCCGGTAACTGTGGCTTGCGAGTGGTGACAACGGAAGTGGTAACGGCGGACAAGCGCAGAATTCCTGTTTCGCTTCTTTTGGATGAGATCGTTCAGGCAGAAGAGGTATGGCTTACAAATGTTTCTATTAGAGCTTCAAAGCTTTAGGCAGTAACCAGAGAGCCGAGCTTCTCGCCTTTGACTACCCGCACGATATTTCCCTGCTCTTTCATGCTGAACACCATCATCGGCATATTGTTGTCTTTGCAGAGAGACACGGCAGTAATGTCCATCACACGCAGGTTCAGCCGCAGAATGTCGTTATATGTAATCTGCTCAAACTTCGTGGCGTCAGGATTCGTCTTGGGATCAGAAGTATAGATTCCCTCCACCGAAGTAGCCTTGAGCAAAATGTCAGCTTTGATCTCCATCGCGCGCAGGCTGGCGGCAGTATCTGTGGAAAAAAACGGGTTACCAGTGCCAGCTGCAAAAATCACAATGCGACCCTTTTCGAGATGACGCATGGCGCGCCGTCGAATATATGGCTCGGCAACCTGATGCATCTCGATGGCCGACATAACACGGCAGGTCAGTCCGCGCTTTTCAAGTGCATCCTGTAATGCAATAGCATTAATGACGGTCGAGAGCATACCCATGTGGTCGGCAGCAACGCGGTCCATATCGATGGCCTGCTGCGCGACGCCGCGAAAGAAATTGCCTCCACCAACAACGATCCCCATCTCGCAGCCGAGGGCATGCACGGCTGCGATCTCCTCAGCAACCTTGTGAATGAAAACAGCGTCGATTCCGAAGCCGTTACCCGCGGCCAGGGCTTCGCCTGAGAGTTTGAGGAGGACTCGCTTGTACATGTCAGACTTAAGTATCTCATGGCGCGGGTTAGCCCCGTCTGTCAGTAACCAACGGTAAAACGCTGCCGCTCATGCTGCGGCCTTTCCAACTCATCTGCCAGAGCAATGGCATAGTCTTCCATCGAAATCCGACTGTTCCCCTGAGCATCGGCAACAAGCCGATCCTTGCTTAAGCGAAACTTTCCGGTGCGCTTGCCTGGCTCAAAGAATGCTGCAGGACTAAGGCATGTCCAATTGATGTCCGACCTTTTGATAAGGCTGAGCGCATCGCTATGAGATCTTGCGATAGCTCTCCATTCCGTCGGCAGGTGACCACTCTCGTAGAGCGTTACGCCCGGCGCGACTTCAAGACTGGCTGCGCCACCGACATAGATAAAGCGCGGGATTTGGGCCTGTCGAACAGCATCGATGAAGTTCTGTGTAACTGCAATGAGTTGATCGGTATCATCCTGCGGTGGCCCATAGGCACTAACAACGGCATCTGCGCCGTTGATATCTTTGACAATCTCGGCCACAGAGTCAGTGTTGCCCTCTCTAACGGTGAGGTTCTTCTGTGGAGTAATTTTGGCCGGATTACGCGTAATCGCGGTAACCTTGTGCCCGCGACGGAGCAACTCATCGAGAATACGACTGCCCGCGTGCCCCGTCGCTCCATAAAGAACAATATTCATTGTGTCTCTCCAAGAGATTGGATGCCTGGAGGGGAGAAAAAGGCAGAATAGAAAGGCCCGGATCTGGTCCGGGCTTTTCTCTGTTTTTGTTTTGCTGTTTAGCTCTGTGCTTCTTCGCTTGCAGCCACCTTTGTCGTGGCTACCGTCCAGTTAGGATCGCCTACCTTGAAGCGGGCGAAACGGCGTACGCTGATGTTCTCACCAAGCTTGGCTACTCTGCTGGCAATAATCTGCGCGATAGTCTGGCCCTGGTCCTTAATAAAGGGCTGGTCCAGGAGGCAGACCTCTTCATAAAACTTGCTCATCTTGCCTTCGAGCATCTTCTCGATGATGTTGGCAGGCTTGCCGGACGATGCAGCCTGAGCACGGTAAACGTCCTTCTCGCGAGCAATGTCTTCTTCGGTGACATCTTCGCGACGGACATAGCGAGGATCGCTGGCTGCAATGTGCATGGCAATGTCGCGCAACAGTTCCTGGAAATCAGACGTACGGGCCACGAAGTCGGACTCGCAATTCAGTTCCAGCAGAACGCCGATCTTGCCACCGGCGTGAATGTACGTACCCACCGCGCCTTCATTGGTGGTGCGGGAGGCCTTCTTGGCCGCTGAGGCCATGCCGCGCTTGCGCAGAACAACAAAGGCTTCTTCGATCTCGCCTTTCGCTTCCTGCAGGGCCTTGAGGCAATCGCCCATAGGGGCGCCGGATTTTTCGCGGAGTTCCTTAACGAGTTTTGCGTCGATCTTTACTGCGGTTTCGCTGGACATTCAGATTTCCTTCAATGCGGTTTCGGAGAAAAAGGGCACAGGCCAAGCCCGTGCCCCTTTTCAAAAAAGTAATTAATTGCTGTTACGACCTTGCAAAAAGATCTTCGTAACGCAGGGGCTATTTACGCGCCGGTCTCGGCGGCGATGGAGTCTTCTTGCTCATCAATGCTGGCCGCGGCTGGGGCCTTGCGGATTCCACCGCCAAGAACAGCCTCGAAGTCCACATTGTCGTCGTCCTCAGTGACATCGGAAGAAGCAGCGGCTTGCAATTCACCGGCTTCGCCTTCTTCTCCAACATGCTCAGGTGCAACCTCTGCCTGCTGCACATCGGAAACCTCATCGGCAAAGGCACGCTCGGAGATCATCTGAGTTCCTTCATACGCCGAATCAGCAATCTTGGTGGTGAACAGGCGAATCGCGCGCAACGCATCATCGTTGCCGGGGATAACGTAATCGACCACTGTGGGATCGCAGTTGGTATCAACAACAGCCACGACAGGAATTCCAAGTTTACGGGCTTCCGCAACGGCAATCGCTTCATTGTTCGAGTCGATGACAAAAAGCGCATCCGGCAAACGCTTCATATTCTTAATACCGGCCAGATTGGTCGAAAGGTGCTTACGCTCGCGCTCAAGCTTGATGACTTCCTTCTTGGTGAGCAGCTCATAACGTCCATCGGTGGACATGTCATCCAGCTCCTGCAGGCGCTTCACCGATTTTTGCACCGTAACCCAATTGGTGAGCAGTCCGCCCAACCAGCGGCTGTTGATGTAAGGCATGCCAGCGCGAGTGGCCTCTTCAGCGACGGCGTCCTGCGCCTGACGCTTCGTCCCCACAAAGAGGACAAGCTTGCCAGTGGCGGTAAGGTCAGTAACGAACTTGGACGCTTCCTTGAACATCTTCAGCGTCTTCTGCAGGTCGATAATGTAAATTCCGTTGCGCTCTCCAAAGATGTATTCCTTCATCTTGGGGTTCCAACGCTTGGTCTGATGCCCGAAGTGAACGCCAGCTTCGAGCAGCTCTTTCATCGTGATCGTTGCCATAAGGCTCCTTGGTTGAGGCGAACCGGCAAAGCCGCCGCCCGGATTTATCCTTCGCCTGACGAGACAGGCTCAGGAGATTTAACTTCCTGCCTCCAACTAATCCAGCTTCGGAGGGTACTGCGAATATGCAATCTGTTGGTTGACTCCAACCAGCAGATCCAAGTGCGATTAGCGCTTGCTGAACTGGAAGCGAGCGCGAGCGCCCTTCTGTCCGTACTTCTTGCGCTCTTTGCCACGCGAGTCGCGGGTTACCAGGCCCTCGGCCTTGAGCGCTTTGCGCAACTCGGGGTTGAACTCCATCAGGGCACGAGCGATACCAAGACGGACCGCGTCCGCCTGTCCCATAATGCCTCCACCCTTCACGGTCGTGATGACGTCAAAGGTCTCGCCGATATCGGCAATGCCGAGGGAGCGGCGGGCTGCTGCACGCTGCTGCGCGGTAACAAAGTAGGTATCGACATCCTTCTGATTGACGGTGAAGTTGCCGCTGCCGGGGCGCAGAAAGACGCGCGCAATCGAAGATTTGCGGCGGCCGGTTCCGTAATACTGAATCAAATCTGCCATGGTGCTCCTTGAACTTGCCTCAGGGGTGATTCCCCCGAAAATCTCTCATCAGACATGGCCGAAGCCATGCAAAATCTTTTATGCAACCACTTCCAGTGGCTGCGGCTTCTGTGCCAGGTGCGGATGCTGTCCGCCCTTGTAGACCTTGAGCTTGGTAGCCATCTGCCGGCCCAGCTTGGACTTGGGCAACATGCCCTTGACCGCCTGCTCGATAACAGCCTCAGGACGACGGGCCAGCAGGTTTACGAAGGATTCTTCGCGCAGACCACCGGGAAAGCCAGTGTAACGGCGATACAGCTTCGTTTCGGACTTGAGACCAGTCAGGACGACCTTTTCCGCATTGACAATCACAACGTGATCGCCCATATCGAGGTATGGCGTATACAGCGGATTCAGCTTGCCTGCAAGAATGCTTGCGGCCTGCGTGGCGAGACGGCCAAGCGTCTGGCCGCTGGCGTCAATCACGAACCATTTGCGCTTAATATCTTTGCCGCTGGGGATGGTGGTGGACATTGCTTTGTTTACTCCCTGCTTCTGCCGTCTTCATAGTTCGGCGTACTTCTGAAGAAAATGGAACGAATGATGTTGCTACAACACGAAACCAATAAGGCACACAAACCTACGCGCAAAGTGTCAAGAGAATCAGCCTGAGAAGTGGGTGCTTCGAAGGGCGGCTATTGATACTTCGCTGCCCCAGAGTGCTTCAACTGGGTGTCTCGATCCGCCTGCTAAATCCAACACAAATTGGACACAACAGTAAAAAGGCGCGAGACCGCGCGAGATTTGAGTTTATCCGTCTACCCGGCGCTTCGTCAAGAAAGAATCGAGTAGCGGCAGGGAAACCAAACTTCTCTCGCAAGCTGGCTGCCCTATAACCTGCCAGAAGCTAAGTCATTTATGTGGTGACACATACACATGGATTTACCTTCCTGCGCAGGTCGAACGTATCATGGTTCAGAGGTATTTATGTCCCGAACAGAATCGGCAATGGTCAAATTGGGTACAGTAGCTCCGGCTTTTGAGCTGCAGGATGTGGTTACAGGAAAAGCGATTGGACGTGATGATGCCGCAAAAAATGGTCTCCTGGTCATGTTTATCTGCGTCCATTGCCCTTATGTGAAGCATGTAGAGCAGCAATTGGCTCAAATTGGCAGGGACTATGAAGGAAAGATCGGCATTGTTGCCATTTCTGCTAACGATGTCGCAGCCTATCCCGAAGACAGCCCGGAGCAGATGAAAGCCCAGGCCCAGCGGCTCGATTTTCGATTTCCCTATCTCTACGATGAAAGCCAGGAGGTTGCGCGCTCTTATGACGCCGCCTGCACACCGGACTTCTTCCTCTTCGACGAACAGATGAAGCTGGTCTATCGTGGTCAACTGGACGACAGCCGTCCGCGTCGCGGTGACTCTGGCAACGATATTCCTGTAACCGGTAAAGACCTGCGGCAGGCACTGGATGATGTGCTCGCGGGCAAACGGCCCGATACCGACCAGCGCACCAGTCTCGGGTGCAATATTAAATGGAAGCCATAAAAAAATAGAAAGCGGAGGATTATGCAGGACGTACTCGAACAGTTGAAACAAGGTATTCGGCGTTTTCAAACCGAGGTTTATCCGCATCAGGCAGACTTATACCGCAGGGCAGTCAGTGAGCCTCAGCAGCCACATACCCTTTTGGTGACATGCGCTGATTCGCGTATTGATCCGGAGTTGATTACGCAATCAAAACCCGGAGAACTGTTCGTTCTGCGCAACATCGGCAATCTGATTCCCCCTTATGGCGAAATGATGGGAGGCGTCAGCGCTGTGGTAGAGTACGCCGTCGGGCTGCTGAAGGTAAAGCACGTTGTCGTATGCGGGCACGCCGATTGCGGAGCGATGAAAGGATTACTTACCCCTGCAAGTACCGACTCTATGCCTGCTGTCAAAAACTGGTTGAAAAACGCAACTGCGGCTCTCAATATTACCGAAGCCCTTGAAGAAAAGCAGAAGGACAATCATGGATTCCTGAAGAGTCTGACTGAACAGAATGTTCTTTTGCAGATTCAGCACCTGCGCACTCATCCTTCCGTAGCGGCAGCAATCGCGTGGAAAGAACTGACCATCTCCGGTTGGGTTTATGAAATCGGTACAGGAGAAGTCCGCATCTGGACCGAAGAGACTCAGAAATTTTTAGCTGTGAGTAAAACCGCGTGATACTTCCCCGCTCGCAACACCTGTGGACGATGGTGCGATATGTCGGGCGGACTTTGCTTATCTTGCTGGTGTACGACCTGATCGTCGTCTCGGCATACGAACTGGGACATCTGAAGTGGGTAGCCCTGCAACATGTCCCACTGGCGCTGTATGGATCGGCCATTGGCGTTATCCTTGGCTTCCGCAACAACTCCGCCTATGCGCGCTGGTGGGAGGCGCGAACGCTGTGGGGTGCAATTGTGAATAACTCCCGCAGCCTGGGTAGGCAGGTAATGACATGTCTGCACACAAGTGATGAACGCCATGCCTCTGAACTAAAGGCAATGCAGCGACGACTGATCTATCACCAGATTGCCTATGTTCATGCCTTGCGTCAGGAGCTTCGCCGACTCGACCCGTGGAAGGAGCTTACCTCCTTACTAAATGAAACAGAGATCCTCGACCTGCGCGACGCAAAGAATGTTCCTCTGGCAATTCAACAGCAGATGAGCATCATGCTTTGTGAAGCCTTAGAGCGTGGATGGCTGGACCCAATGCAGTGGCGTGCGATTGACCAAAGCCTGGATGATCTGGCCGACGCGCAGGGCGGGACCGAACGCATTAAAAACACGCCAATGCCCAAACAGTACGATTACTTCCCCAAGCTATTTGTGCATCTCTACTGCATCGTTCTGCCCCTGGCGATGGTGATGACCTTAGGCTGGCTGACACCTTTGGGGTCAACACTTGTCGGATTCATCTTTCTTGCCTTTGACCAGATTGGACGCGACCTCGAAGAGCCATTCGAGAACAGGATTTATGACGTGCCTATGACAACAATCTCAAAGACAATTGAAACCAATCTGCGCCAGCTTTTAGGGGAAACGAACCTGCCTGCCGCGGAGATGCCTGCCCATGGTGTGCTCTGGTAGCAGCTGACCCCGTCCAGTAGTCTCGTCTACGCCGCCAAACGGCTGCTGCTGTCCGAGCCGTGCAACTTAACCATCTTGTTGTAAATGCCCAGCAGCAGGAACGGCGCCGCCCACTGGCCCACAAACAGCGACGCATGAGGCTTTTTCGCTGCTGACAAGCCAAGCGAGACCCCCATGGACGTCAGCGCCAACGCGAGATATGCGCTAGTGGGTATCTGGCAACTGCACTTTTCCATAGCGGCGGTAATCTGGTCTTCCTGAACATCCCCTTTATTTACACGGTAATCGGTCATGGCAACAGAACTCCCCTTTTGAGACAGGCTCTATTTGCGATCAGGTTGAATTTTTCTACCTGCCAGGAAAGATGCAGAAAACCGTCGTTGCGCACGCACTCGCCTGTGCAAAACAGCGGTTCCGATAGTGGGGGTTCCTAGAACCATCTGAATTTGCGCAGAATAGCGAGCAAAACAATGGTGCAAAGAACGGTCAGTCCACCAACATAAAGTGCCCCATGGACCGACTCTTCAAACGGAAGTCCCTTAAGGTTCATCCCGTAGATACCAGAGATTGCCAATGCAGGCAAAGCAATTGTGCCTAGAACTGTTAACACCTTCATCACTTCATTGGTGCGATTTGCGACGCTCGAAAGATAAATGTCCAGTGCGTTATTGAGCAGGTCGCGTTGCGTCTCGACAGAATCGAGCAGACGCGCAACGTGGTCATAAATATCGCGAATATAAGGCTGATGTGTGGCGTCGATAATAGACCCGGGATCGCGCTGCAGATGCAAAAGATGCATCACGCGTATTGACCAGGACACGGCGCAGATCGACAAGCTCGCGTTTAATGGCAAAGACGCTTTGAAGAACCTCAGGTGAAGGCGATCCGATGACCGAATCTTCCAGATCGTCAATCTTGTCATCAAAATGGTCAATTGCCGGAAAGTAGAGATCGACGATGGTATCGAGTATCAGATAGAGCAACTTGTCCGGTTTATCGTCCGATCCATCGCGACGGGCACGAGCCAGTGCCTCCGACGTTGCAGGGCAGTCCGGCTCTGCGATGGTGATAAAAAAATCCTTCCCTGCAAAGAGGTCGATAGTGGTAAAGGCAGGCGCGCCATTGAGCAGATGAACAGGTTTGAAGACCGCAAAAGTATAGTGCGGGGCAGTATCGACCTTGACGTTCTCGTTCTGGCTGCGACAATCCTCAATGTGCAGAGGATGAAGGCTGTACTGCTTTGCCAGTTCGTCAAGGCGGGGATCATCGGCAGATTCGAGTTCATACCAGGGCATGAGCTGTCCTTGGACCGGATTAGAAAAGATATCAGACGCCAGCGGCTAAATATGACCTCTGCCGGGCTCGATGGAGATAATCTGGCCGTCGCGCATATGCAGAATACGATCTGCAATCTGTGCCGCTTCGACATTATGAGTAATCATCAGAATCGTCTGCTTCAGTTCACTGCTCGATTTGCGGAGCATACCCAACACTGCATCTGAGTTTTTTGTGTCCAGATTGCCGGTCGGCTCGTCGGCCAGCAGAATTGCCGGCCTGGTAATCATTGCCCGCGCAATTGCTACACGCTGCTGCTCGCCACCAGAGAGTTCATTGGGGCGATGATCGAGCCGGCCATCGATGCCAAACATATGCGCAAGCTGCTCAAGGAGCGCCCTGTCCAGGGGACTCTTGTCCGAGCCGAGATTCGAAATATCATGCGCGATTGCGATGTTGTCCATCGCGGAGAGCGTAGGCAGCAGGTTGAAACGCTGAAAGACAAAGCCAATCTTTGAGCGGCGCATCGTTGTGCGCTCGGCATCATTTAACGTGGCAAAATCCACTCCGTCGATACACACCGATCCACTGGTCGCATGAGTCAGGCCACCAAGAACATAGAAGAGCGTAGATTTGCCGGAACCCGATGGTCCCACAATAGCGACAAACTCGCCACGCTCCACAGAAAAGCTGACATTGCGAAGCGCGTTCACGGCGAGCTTGCCTGAATGATAAGTCTTTGAGACGTCCTGCGCGCGGATGATAGGTTCCATGTAGTTAATATGAAGTCTATCGTGAGTGAGGGCCAGGAATGAATCTCCGTGAGTTTCTGCTTCTGTTGCTGGTGGGTTGGACCGCCGTAGGTATCGTTGGCGTCACCATCTCAGCCATCAAGCGGGAACGGCGAAAGGCGCTCCAGAATTTTCTTTGGATTATCGCAATTTGGATAGCCTATCTGGGCACACTGATCGGGATTTCACTTACCCAGCCGCAACGCTCCATTGCCCTCGGGCAGGACCGCTGCTTCGATGAGATGTGTTTTGCCGTAATGGGTTCGCAGCAGGTCCCAGGGTATCTTCCGCAAGATGGCAGCCGACTTATCAGAGTTTCAGTACGCATCTCGAACCATGGAAAGAAGAAGCGGCAGAGCGAAAAATTAATCTCGGCATATTTAATCGACCGGCAGGGACGTAAATGGAGCGAGTCGTCCTCTCTTTCCGGCGTACGGTTGACAGTGAAAGTCGCACCGGGCGATTCAGTAATGAGCGAGCCTGTCTTTCGAGTTGCAAAAGATTCGACCGGTCTGGGACTTATCTTCACACATGGAGACTTTCAGCCGGGAGTGCTTGTAATCGGAGATTCTGACAGTCTGCTCCACCGGCGGACCGTCGTCTGGCTGGGACAGTAATCATTCAAGCCGGAATGCGATTCGCAATCAGTAACGGCTGATAAGGCACATCTTCGAGGAAATTGATTTCGAGACGAATTGTTACTACCTGACCCAATTCAGCGGGATCGGTGAAATTTTTTCGACAATTACAGAGATCAGTCAGCATCAGATGACTGCTGCGGGTAAGCTCCAGACCGGAGGAGACTATTCCAGCGTATAAATCGAGCACCGCGCGAAGCTGTATATCGAGCCGCAACTCGATCGCACTGGGTGAGACCGCCTTACGGCAAAGTATCCAGCCTCCACAATCTGCCAGCGCCGTGCCAAGGCAAGGCAGTAGGTCATCGCGCTCCTCGTAGCTGAATCCTTGTATATCAAGCAGTTGCATTTGATTTCAGGTACTCCGCGGCTACAGCTTTCTGCCGTTAGGCTATTAATCGGAGAGAATAGGCCGAAGCATGATGCAGAAATTGCACGGTAGTCATGTGACGGCTGTGCGCGCCAAGGTATCGGAAAGCCGCATGGTGAGTTTTCAACAGGAGGCACCCGATGGTGCTTGGACTAGGGACTGATCTGATTGAGATCGCCCGCGTACAGCAGAGCCTCGATCGTTTCGGCGAGCGGTTTACCAGAAAAATTTTCACCCCAGGTGAAATTGCCTACTGTAAACGCAAAAAGCACGCAGCTGAGAGCTTCGCGTCCCGTTTTGCGGCAAAGGAAGCCACAGCCAAAGCCCTGGGAACAGGTATCAGCCGAGGCATCGGCTGGCGTGAGATCGAGGTCCGGCGGTCTCCCGGTCAACGGCCAACCGTCCATCTCAGCGGACGTGCTGCCGAGCTTGCGGCAATGGCCGGCGTACAACATCTTCATCTCAGCCTCACCCACAGCCGGGACCTTGCTATGGCGGTAGTGATTGCAGAGGATTGAAACCATTGCATACCTTCATGCATCCACTGATGATAAGCACTTTTTTATGCGACTGGGATATCGAAAGAAGATGTGCGGCACAACGGCCTGGCTGATGTATTCTCTCATGTACCGGGTACCCTGCTGCCCGGGTCGTATCCCCCGGAAAGTTACTGAGAAGGAGAGTTATGCCCAGCCAGCAGGAAGTTAGATGGTCACAGTTGAAGGTGGGCGTAATTGTTCTGGTTGCGTCAATTGTGCTGGTGACGTTGCTCTTTCTGATGACCAGTGCCTCGGGACTGGGCATCTTCTCGCACAAGCTAACCATTACCAGCTACTTTGAGAATTCTGCCGGTCTGAAAGAAGGAGCCGCGGTCAACCTTGAAGGTGTCACCATCGGCACGGTTAAAAATATTAGCGTCGTCAGCGATCCCGCCCACAAGCTGACGCCGGTTAAAGTCGTAATGAAGCTCGACAGCAAGTATGCGCGCAATCTGAAAAAAGACTCCAAAGCATCCTTGACGACGATTGGAGTTCTGGGCGATACCGTCGTCGACATCAACAGTCAATTTGCCGTCGGACCTCCATTGAAGGACGGTGACGAACTGAAGACTAAGGAAACGCCCAGCATCACCGATGTAGTCAAGGCAAGCCAGGGGACCATCGAGAGCCTCAACGTAATTCTGGCCAAAATGAACAACATCGTTGACAATCTGCAGTCAGGCAAAGGCTCTGTCGGCCAGCTCATCAATAATCCAGAGCTATACAACAAGGCCAATGCCACAGTTAACGAGCTGTTGACGCTGGAAAAGAACATCAACAATGGGCGAGGCTCCATCGGCAAGCTGATGACTGATGACAGCCTCTACAACCGGTTGAACGATGCCGCTGGCAAGATCGACAAGATCACGGACGCGCTGAATAGCGGCCAGGGCACAGCGGGCAAGCTGCTGAAGGATGAGACGCTCTACAACAATCTGAATTCAACTCTCGCCCATGCCAATCACATCATGGCCGACGCAGATGCCGGCAAAGGCGGTCTGGGCTTGATGCTGAAAGATCCCAAGTTTCGCCGCGATCTGAGCGATACCCTCACCCAGATTGATACTCTGGTCTCGGGCGTCAACCACGGCAAGGGAACGCTCGGCAAATTCGCCACCGACGATCGCGCCTATACCAACCTGAACAACCTGCTTACCGCAAGTACCGATCTGGTAACGACTATCCGCAAAGACCCCAAAAAATACCTGACAATTCATATGCGGATCTTCTAGTACGTTCCGAATAGTACGTTCCGAAAGCAGAATTTCAGTAGCCCGAAAAAGCTCCGGTCATTTTTGTACTGCGATTTTCGGCAGTAACGGCGCGGGTTTATGCTTTACGGGTGTTGTTTTGCACGTTTTCAGGAGATTTCATGATTTTCAAGATGCTCGCTTCCTCTCTGGTATTGAGCAGTGCTCTTTGCCTTTGCCAGACCCCGGCTTCCACTGAATCGGCCCCCACCAAAGTTCCCAAGCCACTGGTTAGCTTCGATCTCTCCGCCATCGACAAGACCGCCGATCCCTGCACAGATTTCTACCAATATGCCTGCGGCAACTGGAAGAAGAATAATCCCATTCCCGCCGATCAAACACGCTGGGGACGCTTCAATGAGCTCGCTGAGCGCAATAACTATCTTCTCTATCAGGACCTGAAGACAGCATCTGAAAACCCGAAGACTCCTCTACAAAAGAAATACGGCGACTACTTCGCTGCCTGCATGAACGTCGATCTGGCCAATCAGCTTGGTGCTAAGCCCATCGAACCCGCCCTGAAGACCATCGCTGACTGGAACGACCGCAAAAAGCTGGCGACTCTGCTGGGCACGATGGAAGATAAATACGCGGTAGGTTTCTTCTTCAACTTTGGTTCCGAGCAGGACCAGAAGGATTCCACTAAGCAGATTGGCGCCATCGACCAGGGCGGTCTCGGCTTGCCCGATCGCGATTACTACCTCAACCAGGACGACCGCGCCAAGGCGCTACGGGCGGAATATACAGCCCATGTAACCAAAATGTTTGAGTTGCTGGGCGACTCGCCGGACAAGGCCGCTGCTGAGGCACAGAATGTCATGACCGTCGAGACGGCACTTGCCAAAGGTTCCATGTCTCGCGTGGATCGCCGCAATCCGGCAAATGTCTACCACCCCATGACACTGACCCAGTTGCAGACGCTGACTCCGGACTTTGACTGGAAGGTCTACTTGGACGCAAAGAAAGAAGGCAATCTTCAGTCAGTTGACGTTAATTCCCCAGGATTCTTCAAGGCGATGCAGCAGCAGATCGATACCGCCGGCATGGACGCGCTAAAGAGCTATATGCGCTGGCATACCGTTCATCGCTTTGCGGCAAACCTAAGCCAGCCTTTTGTGGATGAGAACTTCAAATTCTATGGCGCCACCTTGACCGGCCAGAAGGAGATTACTCCTCGCTGGAAGCGTTGCACCGCCGCTACGGACCGCGCACTCGGCGAAGCTGTCGGGCAGGACTGGGTCGCACAGAATTTCCCCCCGGCCGCCAAAGACAATATGAAGAAACTTGTCCATGCACTTGAGGTCGCGCTTGGTCAGGACATCCAGCACCTGGACTGGATGAGCGAAGCCACCAAGGTACAGGCACAGAAGAAACTCGACGCCTTCCGCGACAAGATCGGCTACCCCGATAAGTGGCGCGACTATTCGTCCCTGATCGTCAAGCGCAATGACCCCGTTGGCAACCTCCAGCGCTCCATCGCTTTCAACGACCGCCACGATCTGAACAAGATCGGCAAACCCGTTGACGAAAAGGAATGGGACATGACGCCGCCGACCGTCAACGCCTATTACAACCCGGCGATGAACGACATCAACTTCCCTGCCGGAATCCTGCAGCCGCCGTTCTACGATTTCAAAATAGACCCCGCAGTGAACTTTGGCGGCATCGGCGTAGTTATTGGCCACGAGATGACGCACGGCTTCGACGATCAGGGAAGTCAATACGATGCTCAGGGCAACGTGCGCAGTTGGTGGACACCCGAAGACCGGAAGAAGTTCGACGAGCGCACCGATTGCGAGGTCAAAGAGTACGACAACTTTGAAGTTGCTCCCGGCCAGAAGCTGAATGGAAAGCTGACGCTCGGCGAAAACACAGCCGATAATGGCGGCTTGCGCATCGCTTATGCGGCGCTGATGAGCACGCTGGCGGAAGAAGATAAATCGACAACGGCAAAGATCGATGGCTACACACCGGCACAGCGCTACTTCATCTCGTGGGGACAGGTCTGGTGCGAAAACACTCGGGAACAGGCCGCCAGGCTGCGTGCCAAGACTGATCCACATTCCAGCGGACAATGGCGTGTCAACGGCAGTGTGCAGAACTTTGACGAATTCGGCAAGGCCTTCAGTTGTAAAGTCGGACAGCCAATGCGGCCAACGAATAGCTGCCGCGTTTGGTAGTCGCAAACCAGCCGTCAAAAAGCCCGGAGTCCACTCCGGGCTTTTTGTCTATGGGCGGAACGGAAATTCGACCGTAAATGCGTCTCCGAAAGTGGCATAAACTCACAAACGCTTCTACAATTGGCGAAGGAATTATCCCCTAAGAGTTGCTCGCGGCAGAAGGTGGCCCTATGGTCACTGGCGAGGTTAAGGAAGCGCATGAGGTTGAGCAGGATCGGCCGTATCTCAATGGCCTTGGTAGTCTCCGTTGCAATGGGTCTGGGCATGACGGCGTGCGGTGGTGGCACCGTCGGTTTCATGTGGGTACTGGGAACGCAGTATAACCAGATCGCAGGTTTCAAGATTGATAACTACACCGGCAACCTGACGCGGATGCCGCATCAGCCATTTACCTCCGGTGGCGCAAATCCGGTTTCGCTGGCAATCAAGCCCGGCGGCCGCTATATGTATGTTGTCAACAAAGGTATCGGCGACGGTACGGGTAACGGTTCGGGCGACCTGCCCTGCGGAACTGGCGGCGGTATCGCCGAATTCAGCATCGGCGGCGACGGCGTGCTCACCTTCCAGCAATGTTTTGCGAGCCAGGGATCAACCCCTGTCTGGGCGTCCGTGGATAGCACCGGCAGTTTCCTCTATGTGCTGGACAAGTACGCGCCAGGTACAGACTGCAATGTACAAAATCCCACCAATTGCCATGGCGACATCACCGTGTTTGTCATTGACGACAATACCGGACGTCTGACTCTGGTACCGAACCAGCAGGTTAAGAATGCCGACGGAACACAGCTCACCTACTTCCCAGTGGGCAATCTGCCTTCGATGATGTACGTGGCAGGCACTGGCTGCCTCTTCACCCTCGATCAGGGCGACCAGACCATCTTCCCCTACGCGGTCGGCACCAATGGGCAGTTGACTCTGCCGACAAACACCGTCATCTCGACTGGACCGAATCGCAAACTGACTTCGATCAATGGCCGTGGCAGCAGCGTTTATCTTACGGACGCAAATGCCACCTCCGACAGTTCAGGCGGCTACATTCTGCCTTATACCGTCGGCACTGGCTGCGCATTGAACAGCGTCACTGGCGGGCAGGTTGCCAATCTGCCGAATACGTCGAATCCGACATATTCTTTCGTCGACAGCAAATCGGCTTATCTTTATGTTCTGAACCAGACCACACAAAACTCAAACGCCCCGGCCTACAGTTCGATCTCGGCCTACACAATCGATAAGACGACAGGCCATCTGACACCCATTCCGGATCAGCAAAACCCGTATCCGGCAGGGGCGGGGCCAGTGTGCATGGTTGAAGATCCTTCAAACCAATATCTTTATACGTCCAACAATCTCGATGGCACGGTCACCGGCTTCCAGTTGTACAACCCCGATGGCCGACTTTCAAAACTGAGACGAGGTTCGTCGTTTACCGCTACAGGACAGGCTACCTGCCTTGCCGCCAGCGGAAACGTAAGTTAGCCAGCGTACGCGAAACAACAGTCCAGGATGTCTCCCCGAATCCTGAGAATTTCGATAAGCAGAAGCGGGCAAAAGAGTTAGCCCGGGAGCCAGGTAAGCATGAAGTTGAATAACATAGGCCGTGGAGCACTGGCCTCGATTTTGTCTCTCGCACTTGGTCTTGGCGTAACGGCGTGCAGCCGCGACTACACACTGGCCTATGTCTATGCCACCGCCTCGCACCCGCTGGCCGGGGGCGGGTCCGATGCAGGTGGAATCAATGCCTATGGCGTCGATTACCAGTCCGGAGCACTGGTTCCACTGGCCGATTCGCCGATTCCTGCTGGCAAGAACCCGGTCGCTATCGTGGTGACGCCGCCGGGATCAAATGGCCAGTTCCTCTATGTGGTCAATCGCGACGACTCCACTGTGATGGAGTTTGCTATCGGCACCGACGGCAAGCTGTATTTGAAAAATACCTACAATACAACCGGCAGCCTTCCAGTGGCAGCATCCATCGATGGAGCGGGCAAATTCCTCTACGTCGTCAATACCTACCAGAACGGCCCGAATAACACGCAGCTATATACGCCTGGCTCTCCTGGCCCCGGCAGTATTACGATCTTTAAGATCGCAACGGATGGTACCCTCGCAACTGCCGGGACCCAAAACGTCGGCAACAATCCGGTCAGCATCGTTGCCAGCAAGCTCAACAACTATGTCTATGTTGTCGATCAGGAAAACGCCACTACCCCCAATCCTGTTGGCGTGGTCCTCGGCTACTCGGCTGACCCAAATACCGGCGCTCTTACTCCTACACCCGGAGGAACAGCGGTGGTCAACGGCGTAACCATTTCCAATGGCTATCCAGCCGGTACGCTGCCCAGCGCCATTGCCGAAGATCCTTCGGCACGGTTTGTGTACGTCACCGACAAAGCAACGAACCAGCTCTACGGCTATCTCACCGGGAATACCGGCCAATTGGTCACCATGAATAACGGCCCGTTCAGTACTGGCCTCTTTCCGCTTGGCGTAACCGTCGATCCTCGTGGCAAGTATCTGTATGTTGCCAACTACAATGCAAATAACGTGGGTGCCTACGCGATCGATTACGCTACCGGAACGCCAGTGCCCTCGGTCGGATCCGCCTCAACCAGCGTCGGAACCGGCCCAACCTGCATCGCCATCGAACCAGCACTCGGCAAGTATCTCTACACTTCTAATAATCTTGACGGAACTGTCTCGGGCGAGCAGCTTGATTCCCATAATGGTGGTCTGAAGCCAATTCAGAATACGCCGTTCCCTGCATCCGCATTGCCGACCTGTGTGGTCGCCGTCGCCAACGGGGCCTACGGCCATCCCAACCAGATCATCAATCCATAACTTCATGTAATTACTCCGGACGGCAACATAGAGAAACGGCCAGCGTATATCGCTGGCCGTTTCTTTGTGCTCCTGAGCCTCGGCACAACCTCTGCGGTTCCATCTGCTTCCCAAACAACAGGACCAATCTTTTAAGAATCGCGAGAGAATGGCTGGGAATCTGCGTCTTAAAGATCAGGCACTTGTGATGAAAACTCCCTCCCGGATTTCTATACGATGGCCGTTGTTGACCGCCGCTGCTCTGCTGGTGATCCTGCCCGCTTCAATATGCTCTGTAGCGCAGGCCGCGCAAGCGGGAGCCACCCCCTTTCCATCACAATCCACCCAGAAACCGCATGTGCAACCGATCACAAGTATGCGCGCCCTTCCAGGGCCAAACACCACCACTAAATCCGCCCACAAACAGAGCTATGAAATCACGCTGAAAGACTCCGGCTGGACCGATACCGGTATTGTGCTGGCTGCGGGTGAGCACGCAACTTTTACCGCAACCGGAAAATTCACCATGGCAGATGGGCGCATCGCCGAACCAGACGGCCTGACCCGCGGCTGGAAAGACCTGCTGCGCCAATTTCCGCTAAATTCTGCCAACGTCGGCGCTCTGGTAGGGCGTGTCAGCGATATCGGGGCATCAGTTCCTTTCCTGATTGGGGCTAAAAATGAAGTCACCATGCCGACTAGCGGAAAGCTGTATCTCTGCGTCAATGCCACCAGCGATCTCGCCCCCTCTGGCAGCTATAAGGTAAAGATCAAATTCGACACTCCCAAGCCAACCGTTGAAGGAATGGCGCAGAGTCCAGGAGTAGCCGTCGTTAGCGGCCTTGTCTCTCCCGAAACCTTTGCCGATATTCCACGACGGGTCACCGATCAGGTCGGAAATGAAGGCGATATGGTGAACTTCGCTCTGCTTGGAACCCAAGCGCAGGTGGAGGCCGCCTTCAAAGCTGCGGGATGGGTGGAGGTCGATAAAAACGTGCAGGACGCCATTTTGCATGGCCTTCTAGCCACTCTGGGGCATGAAGCCTACACTCAAATGCCCATGAGCACACTCTATCTCTTTGGCCGGCCTCAGGACCTCTCGTTCGCGCGTGCCGAACCGCTGATGGTTGCCGCGGAGCGGCATCATCTCAGAGTCTGGAAGACAACCCAGACCATTGCTGGTGTCCCATTATGGGTAGGCTCTGCAACCCACGATGTTGGGTTCGAGACCGACCAACGCAATGGAGGAGTAACCCACAAGATCGACCCAAAGATCGACGATGAGCGTGATTTCCTGCTGCACAGCTTCGATGCAGCAGGTGTATTTTCCAGCGCGGCCTATGTACTGCCAGCCGACCCGATGCTGAAGGCAAAAACAGCGACCGGAGGCAGCTTCTACTCCGATGGCCGAATCTTAGTGATGGAGTTGAAGTAAAGTTTTCCTGCCCTGGCGGCTCTCACGAAAAAGAGGCTGGCCCTTTTGGGGCCAGCCTCTTTCGTCTCCACTGACCAGTTCTTTCCAGCTACTTCTTTGCGTGCGTGGCCACGATCTGGTCCTTGATCTTGTTATACGTTGCCGCAGGCAGAACGCCGCGAGAGAGAAGTTGATTCTTGGCGGTATAAGGCCGCCCATCGACAATACGCTTGGCATAGGCGTCCCCAATTCCCGGGAAGGCCTTGAGCTGATCAATGGTTGCGGTGTTGATGTCAATTTTGTCGCCAGTCGCAGGAGCACTGGTTGCTGCGGTCTTTGCGCTGGTCTTTGTGGCCTTGGAATGCTGTGCCGTGGCCATCATCGGCACCGACAAAAGAAACGCGAGAGCAGTAACTGCGGAGAAGCGGAGTAACTTGAGCATAACAACCTCCTGAAAGGATAAGTGCGAAACAAGGGTAGATGAGAAGCGCCGCGCGGTCAAAAATAATTTAGGCGCCTTAGTCGTCCCGTTAAGGAAGACAAATCCGCCGTCATCTGAAAAACTGGTAGCTCAATCTGGAGGAAGAATGAAGCAGTTGCTTGCAAGCTCTCTGGGAGCGCTGATGGCGCTCGGCCTGACGGGATCTGGCATCGCCCAGACCCAGCCCCATAAGAAAGTGCGGAAAGATCACGCAACAGCCTTTGCTACGGCAACGCCGATCAAGCATGTCGTCATCATCTTTGGTGAGAATATCTCCTTTGACCACTACTTTGGAACTTATCCTTATGCATTGAACTCGCCCGGCGAGCCGGCGTTTCATGGCAAACCCGGGACACCCACCGTCAACGGCCTGACCGAGACCCTGCTGAAGCACAATCCAAATTTCCTGAATGCCAAGATCAATAAAGATGACGCGGTAAATCCGTTCCGTCTTTCGCGTGCTCAGGCCGCGACGGCTGACGAAAATCACGATTACACGGCAGAACAGCGTGCCTTCAACCATGGGCTGCTGGATTCATTCCCCCGGTATACCGGCATTCCTGGTTCACCTAAGGTGAAGGCGCGCCTGGGCACCGAAAATGTGCCAGGCGCCGAGGAATACGCTCATCAGACCAAGGGCCTGGTTATGGGCTATTACGACGGCAACACTGTCACAGCAATGTGGAATTACGCTCAGCGCTATGCAATGAATGACAACTCCTTCGGTTCAACCTTCGGCCCATCCACCCTGGGAGCCATTGAACTTGTTTCAGGCCAGACCAACGGCGTCATCGACAAAGAAAATACTGGCGGTACAGTCATCGATGGCGGCGACGGCACCTTTACCATGATCGGCGATCCCGACCCTCTGGGCGACGTCTGCTCCATTACCTCCGGAGCGCTTGCGCGGTTGGGCGGTAATAACATCGGCAAGATGCTCACAAAAAAAGGGGTTACCTGGGGCTGGTTCGAGGGCGGTTTCGACCTCACCAAGACCAACCCCAACGGAACAACCGGATGCCTGCGCAGCACCTATTCCAAAATCGTAAAAACCACCGACCGCGACTATAGCCCGCACCACCAACCCTTCCAGTACTACGAAGAGACTGCGAACCTGAAGCACACTCGCCCAACTTCTATCCAGACAATTGGCCACAATGGGGATGCAGGCAACCACCAATACGATACGGATGACTTTTTTGACGCCGTAAAAGCCGGCAACTATCCCGCAGTCAGTTTTCTCAAGGCACCGGCCTATCAGGACGCTCACGCCGGTTACTCCGACCCGCTGGATGAGCAGGAATTCGTAGTTAAAGTCATTAATTTTCTGCAGAAACAGCCGGATTGGAAGAGCACTGCCGTCATCATCGCCTATGACGATTCCGATGGATGGTATGACCATCAGATGGGACCGATAGTGAATCACTCCACCACCCGGGCCGATGCACTGACCGGGCCGGGGCAGTGCGGAGACGGCTCGACAGCTCTGCCCGGTCCCCAAACTGCCCATGCGCAGGGCCGCTGCGGTTATGGTCCCCGTCTGCCGCTGCTGGTTATTTCGCCTTACTCAAAGCAAAACTACGTTGACCACACCCTTACCGACCAGACCTCTGTACTGCGGTTTATCGAGGACAACTGGCTGGAAGGTGAGCGCGTCGGCGGCGGCTCCTTCGACTCCATCGCGGGCTCCATGGAAGGCATGTTCGACTTCAAGCATCCAAATCCACGGCCTTATCTTCTGGACCCCGAGACCGGAGTTGTGGTGAAGAAGTGACAGTCACACGACGGAAATTTCTAGGGCAGGCTGGTGTATTTGCTACCGGCCTGCTATTAGCCGAGCGTGGCTCCGCAATGCCGCACATGGAATCTGCTATGAGCTCTGCTGTGTTGCAACAGGGCGCGCTGACTCCATTTGTGGATGAGCTTCCACTGCCGCCCGTGGCAAGAAGCATCGGAACTCGTCCAAATCCAGAGAACAAAACCGAACAGATTCCCTATTACCGCCTCGCTATGCGAGAGCTGCACCTGAAGGTGCACCGCGACCTGCCACCCACACGTGTCTGGGGCTTCGACAACAGCTCACCCGGACCTCTCTTTGAAACCCGCAGCGGCGAGCCGTTACTCGTAGAATGGGCGAATCAGCTTCCGTTGAAGCATTTTCTGCCCATCGACTACACCTTGCATGGCGCAGAGAAGAGCGTTCCCGAAGTTCGCAGCGTGGTTCACCTGCACGGCGGAAGAACTCCGCCCGATAGCGACGGCTATCCGGAGGATTGGTTTGTCCCCGGAAAATCAGCAGTAACCTTTTACCCCAACCGTCAGGACGCAACCACGCTCTTCTATCACGACCACGCCATGGGCATTAATCGGCTGAACGTCTATGCCGGTTTACAGGGTATGTTTCTCATCCGCGATGCCGTCGAAGATGCATTGAACCTGCCCAGCGGCAAATACGAGATTCCCCTATTAATCTGCGACCGCTTCTTACGCAAAGACGGTCAACTTGAATATCCGGTCTCCCCCATCCCCGGCAAGCCCTGGGTGCCGGAGGTTTTCGGCAATGTCGTTCTGGTCAACGGAAAGGCAATGCCCTACCTCAATGTTGAGCCACGCAAGTACCGCCTGCGCATTGTGAACGGATCGAATGGCCGTTTCTATCGGCTCTCATTCGGCGAAGGACACACATTCCACATGATTGGCTCCGACCAGGGACTACTGGAAACTCCGGTTCCTCTGCATCGCGTGCAGCTTGCGCCAGCCGAACGCGCCGACATCGTTATCGACTTCAGCAACTATGCCGGACAGCATATGGAACTTGTCAGCGACACCTTGCAGGTCATGCAATTTCGCGTCGCTGCCAAAGGTGCGCCGGATACCAGCGTGCTGCCCCAAAAACTACGTCCGGTGGAACGCCTCAAAGAGAATACTGCGTCCAATACCAGGCTGCTGACGCTCGATGAACATCTCAACCTCGCTGATCAATCCACAGACATGATGCTGAACAACACTCCGTGGCACATGCCCATCACTGAGAAGCCAGTGATTGACACAACCGAGATCTGGCAGCTCGTCAACCTGACAGAAGACGCGCACCCCATTCATCTGCACCTTGTACGCTTCCAATTGCTCGACCGCCAACGTCTCGATACGAGCGCCTTCCTTGACGACAGAACGATCGATTTTATCGGCGATGTAGAACCCGCCGAGCCTGTAGAAGCCGGCTGGAAGGACACGGTGCGCGTGCCTCCGGGCACGATGACACGCATCATCGTTCCTTTCCAGGGCTACACCGGACGCTATGTCTGGCACTGCCACATGCTCGAGCACGAAGACAACGAGATGATGCGGCCCTATGAGATCGTCGCTGCCGATGCACCAAAAACGGGCAAATGATTGACAAGCCGTCGCTCCGCAGATATTTTTAAAAGCAATGAGCGTTCGCCTGCATCACGGCCATCACCATCATCATGCGCATTGCGTGTTGGCGGCTGTGTCCGGTGTGGCGAAGTAACAAACGCATACCAGGGATTCGAAAGGCCCGCTAACGCGCACACCGCGAGCGGGCCTTTTTGCTGCTCCGCGGAAGCGCGACCGGCGGCAAACGGAAGTTTCAAGGAGAAAGAAGATGGAAGCAGTAAAGATTGATTTTGCAAAGATGGATGGCCTGACGCCAGGAATCGTGCAGGATGCGCGCACCGGTCAGGTATTGATGCTGGGATTTCTGAACGAAGAAAGCTGGCGCAGGACACAGGAAACCGGCTTTGTTACGTTTTGGAGCCGCACGCGCCAGAAGCTCTGGATGAAGGGCGAGACCAGCGGCAATCGGCTGCGGATTGTGGAAGTCTCAACCGACTGCGACCAGGATGCGCTGCTCTTCCGCGTGGAAGTGGAAGGCGATGGCCTGGTGTGCCATGAGGGGACGGTAAGCTGCTTCACCCGACCACTGACTGCGGGCGCGGAGGTGCGGGCATGAGTAACAAGCTGCGTCTCGGCATTCCCAAAGGCAGCCTGCAGGATGCAACGATTGCGCTGTTCGGGCGCGCAGGGTGGAACATCTACGCGGACGGGCGCTCATACTTTCCGAGCATCGACGATCCGGAGATCGAGTGCATGCTGATTCGCGCGCAGGAGATGGCGCGCTACGTCGATCACGGCGTGCTGGACGCCGGGCTGACCGGCATCGACTGGGTTGTGGAAAGCGGCCTGCAGGTCGAGAGCATCACCAGCCTGGTCTATGCCAAGCAGAGCCGCCGGCGCGTGCGGTGGGTGCTGGCGGTCCCCGAGAGCTCGCCCTGGCAGCGCGCGGAAGATCTGACGGGGAAGATCATCGCTACTGAACTGGTCGAGGTGACGAAGCGTTATTTCGCTGAGAAGAATATTCCGGTCAAAGTGGAGTTCAGCTGGGGCGCCACGGAAGTGAAGCCGCCGACCCTGGCCGATGCCATTGTCGAGGTCACCGAGACGGGCAGCTCTCTGCGAGCCAACCGGTTGCGCATTATCGACACGGTGATGGAAAGCGAGACGCACCTGATCGCCAACCGCAGCGCCTGCGCCGATCCCTGGAAGAAGCAGAAGATCGACAATCTGGCGCTCATGCTGCGCGGCGCCATCGACGCTCAGGGGCAAGTGGGCCTGATGCTGAACGTGGAGAAAGAGAACCTCGCGAGTGTGCTGAGTGTTCTGCCCGCGTTGAATTCCCCTACCGTCTCCGAGCTGAGCGATGCGAAGTGGGTAGCCGTGAACACAATTCTGGAGGAGAGAACCGTTCGTGAAGTCCTCCCGCAACTGAAGGCGGCGAAGGCCACGGGCATTGTCGAATACCCA